>DAOSOK010000033.1 GCA_035373905.1 Candidatus Ozemobacteraceae bacterium
CATGATTATCAGGGAGGAAGTGGAGAATGACCGATACTGCCGTTGTCGAACATCAGGAGGGAAAACGGTTCCGCCTGGTCACCCGGAGTGATTTCGATGGTCTCGTGTGCGCCGTCCTGTTCAAGGAACTCGGGATGATCAACGACATCAAGTTCGTGCATCCGAAAGACATGCAGGACGGAAAGGTCGAGATTTCCTCGAACGATATCACCACGAATCTTCCCTATGTGAACGGCGCGCATCTGGTGTTCGACCATCACCTGAGCGAAACCCTTCGCAACTCGAGCCTCCAGCCGAACCATATCATCGATCCCGACGCCATGTCTGCGGCCCGGGTCGTGTATAACTACTACGGCGGGAAAAATCGCTTCCCGACCGTGTCTGAAGAGATGATGACGGCGGTCGACAAGGCCGATGCGGCGCGTTTCTCCGTGGACGAGATCCTTCACCCGACCGACTGGGTGCTCCTCAACTACCTGATGGACCCTCGAACGGGCCTCGGCAGATTCCGCAACTTCCGGATTTCGAACTACCAGTTGATGATGGACCTGATCGACTGCTGCAAGAACATGACGATCAAGGAAATTCTGGAGCTGCCCGACGTGAAGGAACGCGTCGACATCTACTTCGAGCACGAGGAAAAATTCAAGCAACAGCTGCGGGACTGCTCGACGATCCACAAGAACCTCGTCATCCTCGACCTCCGGAAGGAGGAGACGATCTGGGCCGGCAATCGGTTCATGATCTATGCGTTGAATCCGCAGTGCAATATATCGATACATGTGCTATGGGGGCTCAAACAGCAGAACACCGTTCTCGCGACGGGCAAGTCGATCGTGAACCGGTCGTCGAAGACCAACATCGGCCAGCTGATGCTCAAATACGGCGGTGGCGGTCACCACGCGGCCGGCACCTGCCAGGTCGACAACGACAAGGCCGAGACGGTTCTTAAGGAACTGATCGCCACGATCAACGCCGACGGCTGATCTTCGTCCGGCTGCTTTTACCGGGAAAAACGGCTTCCAATCCGCGACGGCGGGTGGGAGCCGTTTGTTCTCCCGGATGTTTCGGGGGTGATGTGTCGCACGTTCCGATTCCATGGCCAAAGCGGAAACAGCTGGGTTAGTTTCCCTCAGGCCCCTCCGGGGTTCGCGGCGGAACGTTTGGGGAACTCGGATCCTCTTCCCGAGTCGGTCGGCTGGAGCGGGGCGGCGGGACGATGGGGTCGGACAGTGGGGCGTCGGGAGAGCGGTCGACGGCGTCGGCGATGAACGAGACGTCGTCGATCGTGCGCAGCAGGGGGCCGATCTCGCTCTCGTTCTGCTCGAGGCCCGACAACTTGAGGCGCAGGCAGTTGAGCTTTGTGGCGAGCTGGATCTTTCCCGTCTCGAACTTTTCGACCGTGCTTCGGCGGCTGCGGAGGGCGGAGCTGTTCGCCGTCAGCGACTCCATCAGTTCCCATATTTCCTGTTTCTCACTGCCGGGCGGGGATCGGTGATACTGCTTCGACAGCTCGCGGAACCGCTCCTCGATGCGGGGCAGTTCCTCGCAGAGCAGTTCGTCGAGTTCCTCGACGCGGTCGCGCTCGAGGAACAGCCGGTCACGCATCGCTTCGATGCGGTGGCGGTAGGTCGTCATGCCTTTCCGCTTGAGAAGGGCAAGGAGGGGTTCGATCTCGTCGCGCACGGTCTCGATGCGGCGCCATCGATGCTCCCGGGCCCGGCGCATCCAGAGCCATCCTGCAAGGAGCACCGCGGAAGCGCCGAGGCCCCAGGCGGTCGTCACGGAGAGCGTCGCGAGGCCCTGGACCAGGGCTGTTGCCGCCGCCCAGACGAAGGCGAAGACGCTTTGGATGAGGGAAACGGCTGCGCCGAGTGCGAGCCTCGAAACGACCAGGAGCAGCACGAGCGATACGCCTGCCGCCATAGCGAGCCAGAACACGCATGCCGCGCAGCTTTGCTGGGTAAATCGCTTGATGGCCATGCTGAATCCTCCTGTGGGTGGCCGGGTCTACGGCCGGTGATCCGTGTCCGTGGCGAGTTTCGTCACGACACGCAGAAACAGGACCAGCCCGTAAAACGATGGGGTCAGGAACAGCCCGCGCCATCCTTCACGAAGCCATATATTCAATGATACATATTTTTCCGCCCATCCCGGGGGCCACCAGCATGCGAGCAGAAACGCGACGCCCGGCAGAATGAAACAAGACCGAAGCGTGCCGGCCTGCGACAGCCGGCCCAGGACGGCAAGGGCGGGGAACAGCAGGAGTGTGTGGTTGTAGAAGCCGTTCAGCGGCGAAAGCAGGAGCATGCCGACGAGCCAGGCGGAAAAAACGAGCGGGTCGGCGTCCGATACGCCTGCAGCCGACGACCGATCCTGAGTGGTTCCGCGCCGGGGGGCTCCGATCGACAGCCGGAGGCATGCGGCGGAAACGACCAGTGCGGCGGCGGTGGTCAGCACCGTGGCCGCCTGCGGCGCGTCGGCGATCGCCCGCACGTGGGGATTTTCCGAGAGCAGACGGCGGAAAAAGCCATTCAGGGAAATGTTGAATTCTCCTGTGACGGGGTAAAACGATGAGGCGAGGGTGGTCTGGAAGAACGCCGACCACTGACTGGCCCCACCCGCAAACGTCACGATCGCCGCAACGATGACGATCCAGGCGGCCGTCCAGGGGATCGTGCGGGGCGCCGTGCGGATGAATGCGAGGCAGAGAATGGCGGGGAACAGCTTGATGTGCGTGGCGACGGCCAGCAGTAGGCCGGCCGCGGCGGGAAACGTCGACGAAAGGCGCCAGGCCGGCAGGATCAGCGCGGAAAGCAGGAGACTGACCTGGCCCAGGTTGAACGTCATCAGCACCGGAGGCGAGAGAAAAAACAGGACGAAAGCCGGGATTTTCCACCCTTCCCACGTGGGCGGGGCCAGGGCATGCCAGGCAGCGAGAAACGAAACGACGAGCAGGCCGAGATTCACGAAAAACCAGAGATCCCGCGCGTGTTCCGGCGTCAGGAATCCGAACGGCCTGAAAAGATACGCTGCAAAAGGCGGATACAGAAAAACCTTCGTCTCGGCGGCCGCTTCCCGGCTGAGCTTCCCGGCCGCCTCCGGGCCGGGGGTCGAGTGATACGGGTTGCCGGTTGCCGTCAGGTCGACTCCGGCCTGCCTGAAAATGCGAAAATCGTCTTCCGCGGCGGGCATCCGAAGAACCCAGACGAAGATGACCAGCAGCGGAATGACGATCCGCGAGGCAGAGCGGAGCAGCCGTGCGGCGGCCTCGGAACCTGGCTCCGCAATGGCCTGTACGGTGCTGTGGTGATCCATCGGCCCAAGAATAGCATGTCCGTTCGCGACATGCACCCGCCCGTTGCTTGAGAAATGATTCAAATCGTGGTATAATCAACGTTTCCAAGGTATTCAACGCAGGATAAGGCGGGAAAGTCGTGAACGAGAAACACCTGGGCGAAATTGCAAAAAGACGCACGTTCGGCATCATCAGCCATCCCGACGCCGGCAAGACGACGCTGACGGAAAAGCTGCTGCTGTTCGGCGGCGCCATCCAGATGGCCGGCGCGGTCAAGTCGCGCAAGGCCGCGAAATTCGCGACCTCCGACTGGATGGCGATTGAGCGCGAGCGTGGCATCTCGGTCACGACCTCGGTCATGAAGTTCCATTACCGCGACTTCGAGATCAACCTGCTCGATACCCCCGGCCACCAGGATTTCTCGGAAGACACGTTCCGCGTGCTGACCGCCGTCGACAGCGCCCTGATGGTGATCGACAGCGCGAAGGGCGTCGAGACGCAGACGAAGAAGCTGATGGAAGTCTGCCGCATGCGCAACACGCCCATCATCACCTTCATCAACAAGCTCGACCGCGAAGGCCGCACGCCGCTCGAGCTCCTCCAAGACATCGAAAACACCCTGCAGATCGAATGCACGCCCCTCTCGTGGCCGATTGGCATGGGGCGAGACTTCAGGGGGGTCTACAACCTGTACAAGAAACAGATCCAGTTGTTCCGCGCCGGCGGCGAAACGAAGCCGCAGGATACGATCCTCATCGAGGATCTCGGCGATCCCAAGCTCGACGAACTGCTCGGCGACCAGGCGAACGACCTGCGCACCGACATCGAACTGCTGGAAGGGGCCGCGAATCCCTTCGACTTCGAACATTACCGGCGCGGCAACCAGACTCCCGTCTTCTTCGGAAGCGCTCTGAACAACTTCGGCGTGAAGGAACTGCTCGACGCCGTCGTCGAACTCGCCCCCCAGCCCCAGCCTCGCGCCGCCGTAACCCGCATCGTCGATCCGGCAGAGCAGGGCTTCTCCGGCTTCGTGTTCAAGATCCAGGCGAACATGGATCCGGCGCATCGCGACCGTATCGCGTTCCTGCGCATCTGTTCGGGCCGTTTCACGCGCGGCATGAAGGTCATGCACCATCGCCTCGGCAAGGAGATCGTCATCAAGGATGCGACGATTTTCATGGCTCAGGATCGAACCAACGTCGAAGAGGCGTATCCCGGCGACATCATCGGCATCCACAACCACGGTACGATCAAGATCGGCGACACGTTCACCGAGAAAGAGGTTCTCAAGTTCACGGGCATTCCGAACTTCGCCCCCGAACTGTTCAAACAGGTGCGGCTGAAAAACCCCCTCCGGGCGAAACAGCTTCAGAAGGGCCTACTGCAGCTTTCCGAGGAAGGCGCCGTCCAGGTGTTCCGACCGATCCTCAACAGCAGCGACTACGTCCTTGGTGCCGTCGGAGCCCTGCAATTCGACGTCACGATGGCCCGCCTGCGCGACGAATACGGCGTTGACGCCGTCTACGACCCGGTCGATTACGCCACGGCCCGCTGGCTCGTTTGCGACGACAAGACCGTGCTCGACGAGTTCGAGCGCAAGCACCGCTCCCGGATGGCCCTCGATTCGGAAGGGCATCTCACGTATCTCGCCGCCGATGTCTGGCGCCTGGGCAAGCTCATCGACGACTGGCCGGGAATCAAGTTCCAGACGTTCCGCGAACACTGCTGAGGCGTTCCAGAGAGCGCACCGCAAGGACGAAACAACCGAGATACAACCGTAGGGGCGGTTCGCGAACCGCCCCTACAGCGCGTATGCGGGAAAAAAAGAAGACCGGATCTTGTGGATCCGGCCCGAAATTATAAGGAGGCAAACAAAACCATGAACCTTTTCGGCCTGAAATGAGGTTTTCCGAAGGGTTCGCCGGCGGATGACCGCGTACGGGGCGAAACATTCCGAAATCATTCCGAACGTCCGCGGACGTCCGCAGACAAACTCGGACAAGCGAAATGCTGAAAATTTTTTCAGAGGTGCTCGTTCAGGAAGAGAATCGCCCGTTCCCAGGCATCGTCCCAGTCGTTCTCGCGCATCATGTGCCCCGAGGACGGATAGCCGGCGTGGAGGAGGGAGCCCGGGGCGGCGGCATACAGCGGGCGGAGCGTTTCCATGAACGAGACGGTCTCATCAGGCGGCACCACCGTGTCGCACCCCGCGGTAACGGCCATGAGGGGAACCGGGAAAAACCTGTCGGGGTTGCAGACCGGCCCTTTCGGCGGGAGTCCCGCCAGGCGCTGGTCCGGGGTGCGCCAGTCCGGGGATGCAAGGAAGAGGATGGCGACATCCGGCCGCGGGTCGTGCAGAAACGAGGCGAACGTGGTGAATCCTCCCATCGAGATCCCCGCCACGGCGACTCTTCCCCCCAGGCTGTGCCTGAAGTGGTCGATCAGCAGAGGAAGTTCCGATGCCGCTTCGGATACCATGCCGATGAACCGCTCATGCCGCTCCGTGCCGGTCGATGCGTCGAGTCGTTCGAGAAGACCGTCCCGACGCTCACCGTGGTGAGGGGCGTCGGGGCATACCGCGATGAACCCGGCCCTGGCCAGGCGCTCGAGTTCGGGGCGCTGCACCTCCTTGTCGACGCCGAGCCCGTGCGCGACGATCACGACCCGGGAAATGCCGCAATCCGATTCGGAAACGGCTCTTCTTGCGATCAGCAGAGGAATCGTTGTCGTGCCGAGTTTGAGGGTTCGGGCTGCCCAATGAACCGGGGGCGAGGCGTGGCCTGTCGGTGACATGAGCCGATTGTATGATGCGGGATCACCCGTCGGCAAGATGAGCCTGCGGCGGCAGGCGTCGGCGAAGCCCTGATTTGCACCCGGATCGCAAAAAGGGGTATCTTGCACACCAAATGGGATTGCACGACGGCCATGAATCCATCGCATCCGGCATATCCGGCGCAGCGAGCCTGTTCCCGGCCCTGGGATCGGCGAATTATCGTGCTTACTTTATAACCAACGGCTTCTCGCTGATCGGCACCTGGATGCAGCGGCTCGCCGTCAGCTGGCTCGTCTACCGGATAAGTCTCTCCCCGACGATGCTGGGGGCGGCGGATTTCGTGAGCCAGTTCTCGGCATTTCTCCTGATGCCGGTGTCCGGCGTGATCCTCGACGGTCGCGAATTGCGGCGCAGTATCTGGATCACCCAGATCGCGGCCCTGGTCCAGGCGACGATTCTCGCCGGCCTTACGCTCTCGGGCATGATCAATCTTCCGGTGCTCTTCGCCATGTGCGCGGTACTCGGCGCCATCAACGCCTTCGACATGCCCGGCAGGCATGCGCTCGTTCCGCAACTGGTCGAACGCCGCGAGCATCTCGCCAACGCGATCGCGCTCAACTCCTCCGCTTTCAACGCGGCCCGGCTCGTCGGGCCTTCTCTCGCGGGGCTGGCGGTTGCCGCCTGGGGAGAGGGAATCTGTTTCGCGCTGAACGCGCTGACGTTTCTGCCCATTGTTTGGGTATTGCCGCGGATGACCTTGCCGCAGAGTTCGATACGTCAGGGAAAAAAGCCTTTCCTGAACGAGCTGCGGGCCGGAATGTCCTACGCATGGCGGCATGAAGGGATCCGATCGATCCTGATTCTGATTTCCATCTTCAGTTTCACGGCGATGCCTTTTGCCGTGCTGCTGCCGGTCGTGGCGAAGGACGTCCTCGGCGGCGGGGCCGAAACGTTGGGCTTCCTGTTGGGGGCGCTCGGCCTCGGTTCCCTGGCCGGAGCGCTTCACCTCGCCATGCGGCAGAATGCGGAAGGGCTTGCGACGTATGTGCCGGTTGCGTTCACCTGCTGCGGCCTGTCGTTAGTGGCGTTCACGTGGATGTCGAGTCTGTGGCCGGCGATGATCCTCCTCGTGATTTCCGGATACTGGATGACGAGCGGCTGGGCGAGTGCCAACACACTTCTGCAGATGCAGACGGACGACGACAAACGCAGCCGGATCATGAGCCTCTATATGATGGCCTTCATGGGGATGTCGCCGTTGGGCAGTCTCATCCAGGGGGCGATAGCCCATCAGGCCGGCGTGGCCGCGACGTTGAGCGGCGGCGGAGTGCTTTGCATTCTTTCTTCCCTGGCGTTCATGCGCAAAAGCGGCTATTTCGGTTCCCGTCGCCAACGCCGTTCCTCCGGCTCGTGACCCTGCATGTGGCAGATGGAGTTTCGTGTGACCGCCGTTCATCATTTCATCGTTCGGGGAGATGCGCCGTGACTGCAAGACTCGCATTGATCGGCATCGTTCTGGTGCTTGCCGGACATGTCCTCCTCCAAGCCGGGGCGGAGATGACGTCTTCGATGGCATCTGGAAGCCCGCCTGCTGCCGCGACGGAGATCGTCGGAGGATCGGGAAACGGCGAAGCGGATGACGCCGGAGAGGCGACCGGAACCGCGGCTGCCGGTTTCCCGGAAAAGCCGCTTGCGCCGGGTGAGTGGGAGCCTTTCGTGGAGATGGACTCGCAGATTTTCCCATCCTATATTTTCGCGACGGCCCTTCTGAAAACGGATGAGGAACCATCCGCATCGTCTTCTCGCCTGCTCGGAGATCGCTACGGCCTTCTCGGGGTCTCGGTCTGCAGCCCCCGCGACAACGCGAAGATCAGGGTCGAACTGAAGCCGAACGCGATCATGGACGCCGTCGTCTTCGAAGGCGCGCTGCCGTTCGCGAGCCAGACATATTGGGTGTATCCGCAGGTTATCTACAACTACGACGCGGTGAAGGAACGCAGGCAGGCTGCGCCGTTCAACGTCGTCTTTTCGGTTTCGATCGACGGGGCGCCGCCGCAGGTAAAGGCGAAGACGGTGATGCTCCGTTCCGTCAATGACTGTGTCTACGGTTTCGTGAGCGCCGACGACGGTTCCTATGAAGACCACAGCTACATGTTCGCGGCGTACGTGAACGAGAACCATCCCATGGTGGACAGGCTTCTCAAGGAAGCCCTCGACACGAAGGCCGTGCAGTCGTTCGACGGGTATATTTCAGGTTCTCAGGAAACCGTGCTCGACCAGGTGTACGCCATCTGGCTCGCCCTCCAGAAGCGGGGAATCAGATACAGTTCGATCACGACCCCGTCGGCGCACTCCGACATCGTGCAGGTCCAGAACGTCAGGTTCATCGAGGAGTCCGTCGGGAACGCCCAGGCGAACTGCGTCGACGGCTGCGTCCTGATGGCATCGATGCTGTATAAAATCGGGATCAAGCCGTTTCTCGTGATTCTCGAGGATCATGCGTATCTCGGAATATATCTTGATGAGGCGAAGGAAACGTTCGTCTGCCTCGAGACGACGATGCTTTCGCAGGGAAAGGGACGCGGGTTCTTCGATTCGGTCATCGAGGAGACCACGGCCGAATACCTGAAGAACGAACAGAAATTCGAAGAGGACACGGATCCAAACTTTCAGATCATCGATATCGAGGATGCGCGCAGGCTTGGCATCACGCCGATCGTTTCGCCCAATGCGGCACGCTGATTTTTCGGGTGGTATGATATGTGACGGGCGGGATGAATTTCCGGAACGACGTCATTATATATAGTAAAATACATGTGAAGAGGAGAATGCTTGCGTATGTCCGAAGCACAGAATCCCTCGAAAGAGCGACACTCCTGGCGATTTTTTCGCTCCGGCGGCGTGGATCAGGTCTGTCTCGACTCGGGAGCCGATCTCGAGGCTCTGCGTGAGCTCGATCCTAAGCTGTGGATGGCCCTGAGCTGCCCGGTTCAGGGACTCGAACTGGACGCCGCGACCCTCGCCCTGATCGATTCTGATAAGGATGGGCGAGTTCGCGTGCCGGAAGTTCTGTCCGCGGTCGAATGGGTCTGCAGCCGGCTGAAAAATCCCGAGGATCTTCTGAAACGCTCGGAAACCCTGGCTCTGGCCTCGATCAACGACGCCGATGACGAAGGAAAACGGCTCGTCGCTTCGGCCCGCCGCATTCTGGCCGGGCTCGGCAAGCCGGATGCAGACACGATCGCCGTGACCGACGTGGCCGATGCCTCGAAAAAGTTTGCGGCGACGCGTTTCAACGGCGACGGCATCGTTCCTCCAGCCGCCGCCGGAGACGAGGCTGGGCGCAAGTTGATCGAGGAAATCATCTCCTGCGTCGGCGGTGTCGATGACCGAAGCGGTGTTCCCGGGGTGGACGAGGCGCGACTCGGCGTTTTCGTCGAGGCTTGCAGGGCATACGACGCCTGGTGGCGGGCGGGGGAAGCGGATCCGGCGATTCTTCCCTACCGGGGAGATACCGTTGCCGCGTATGCCGCGTTTTCCGCCGTCAGAGCGAAGATAGATGACTTTTTCACGCGCTGCCGGCTGGCGGCGTTCGACGCTCGTTCGACGGGACCCCTCAACCGGTCTGAAAAGGACTACGAGCAGATGGCGGTCAGGATGTTGTCTTCGGGAAGCCCCGAACTTGCCGATCTGCCGCTGGCCCGGATCGAAGCCGGATGGGCGCTTCCGCTGAACGATGCGGTCAACCCGGCCTGGACGAAGGCGATCGAAACCTTCAACCGGCTCGTCGTCCTGCCGCGACTTGGGGAAAAGACCGCCCTGACCTCGGCCGAATGGGACAAGATCGTCGCCACCTTCTCGGCACACGAAACATGGCTCGCCGGCAAGACCGGCACCTGCGTCGAGCGGCTCGGCCTGCCGCGCGTCCGGGCGATTCTGGGGGTCTCGCTCGACCGGAACGTTCGCGAACTGATCGCCCAGGACAAAGCCCTCGCTTCGGAGGCGGCCGCGATCGACTCGGTCGAACGGCTGGTGCGGCTGCACCGCGATTTATATACGCTTCTGAATAATATGGTGTCGTTCCGCGATTTCTACGATCGCAAGCGAGGCGCCGTTTTCCAGAACGGCACGCTGTATCTTGACGGGCGCAGTTGCGATCTCTGCATGCGCGTCGACGATGTGAGCAAACATGCGGCCATGGCGGCGTTGAGCCAGACCTACCTCGCCTACTGCGACTGCGTGCGCTCGGGAAGCAGTGAGAAAATGTCGATCGTCGCCGCCTTCACGGCCGGCGATGCGGAACTGCTCGCCGTCGGCAGACATGGCATTTTCGTCGATCGGCGCGGCCGCGACTGGGATGCGGTCGTGGTCAAGCTGGTCGAACACCCGATCAGCATCGGCGAGGCGTTCTGGACGCCCTATCGCCGGATCGGCCGGATGATCACGGAACAGGTGGAGAAGTTCGCAGGCGCCGGTGACAAGGCGATGCAGGAAAAACTTGCGGGTGGTATCGCAGGCGCCGCGGAAAAGGCCCAGGCGGCGGCCGCTCCCGCAGCCGGAGGCCCCCCGGCCGCCTCGCCGGCGTTCGACGTCGGCCGGTTCGCAGGTATATTCGCCGCTATAGGATTGGCGATCGGCGCGATCGGGACGGCCATAGCGAGCGTCGTCACCGGGTTCCTCGCCCTCTCCTGGTGGCAGATGCCGCTGGCGGTTTTCGGGCTGATCCTACTCGTCTCGGGGCCCTCGATGATCATGGCGGCCATCCGGCTCAGGAACCGCAACATCGGCCCGATCCTCGACGCGAACGGCTGGGCGGTCAACTCCCGGCTGCTGATGAGCATCGCCTTCGGCGGTTCCCTGACGAAAACCGCCGAGCTCCCGGCCGGCGCCACGCGAAGCCTGGAAGACCCCTTCGCCGACGCGGAAAACCCCTGGCCGCGTCGCGTCATCTGGCTCCTCGTTTTTGCCATCCTTGCCGTCGCGGGGTATCGTCTGCATGCGATGAAACGATGGAAGAAACACCCCGGAAAGGCGCCTGCGGCCTGCTCTGTGCCGGCCCCAAAACCGGGACTCCCAGCCCCGGTTCCGTCCGCGCCTGCGGCCGCTCCGGCTCCCGTTGCGGCGCCTGAAGCCGCGGCCGAGGCGTCGCAAGCTTCCGAAACACCAAAATAAGGCGACGCATTTTTCCAGCCGCCGCCAGCATGCCGGCGGCGGCTGGCGGTTCTCTGGAGTCATGCGGAAAGAAAAACGTCCGTTCGCCCCGGACCTGCCGAAGGGCAAAGGCCTCTCCTGCTTCGAAAGGCATGGGATGAACGGGAAGGCAAAACCGGTTTTGTCATGCAGGAGACAAGGAGGCTGTCATGGCCCTCGGTCCTGGTCAAGACGGCTTCCAGCGTTTGAAAAAGGAATAGTTCGGCTTGACGTCCGTTCGCAGTTGCCAGATCGAGCATTCATGAGGCTCGAGCGGACAAGGGACCATGCCGGCGTTCGAGACGGCACGGCGCTTCGTGAATACCTCCTCGAGCACCAGTTCGGAAAACAGCCAGCCCCACGGAATCGTCAGGGTGACGGTGCGGGCTTCGGAGGCGAGATTCCACGCAACGACGGTCAGCCGGTCGGGGGCGGCGGGGTCGGCGCGGAAAAACGCGGTCAGGTCTGGAACGCCATCGACACAGAGCGGTTCCCAGAGCCCTCGCTGGAGTTCAGGGGAAGTGGCTCGAAGCCTGGCAAGCTGGCGCATCTCCTGCGTGAACGGAGCGGCCATGGCGGCTTCCTGCCTCTCCCAGGGGATCGTGGCGCGGTTCTGGGGGTCGCGCCCCCCCTTGAGGCCGAACTCTTCGCCGTAATACACCAGGGGAATTCCCGGAAGCGTGAACTGGAGCCTGAGCGCCGCGCGGTGAAACGCCGGGTCCGCGGCGAATTCGGTGTGGGCGCGCGGAATGTCGTGAGACGAAAGCATCTGGAACTGGTGAAACGCGCCCGTGCCGTATGCGAGGCGAAGATTGTGCTGGAACTGGGCCGGCGTGATGCTTCGGTGATACAGGGCCTTGACGGTGTTCGTGAAAAAATAGCTCTGCGTCGCGTCGAGCGCTTTCAGCCACGGGACCGAATAATTCGCGACCTCGCCGATGACCGCCGCCTCGGGAAAACGCGATTTGAGCGTGTACGAGATGAGCGCGCACGTCTGGAGGCTGAGGTCGTTGGCGCAGTCGAGCCGCACGCCGTCGAACCCCTTGCGAAGCCAGAAGGAGAGAACGCTGTCGTCGCCGGTGATCAGCTCCTGAACCAGGCGACGGTCGTTGAGTTGAAGCTCCGGAAGGCCGGCGTGGCCCCACCAGCAGAGATACGTGCCGTCGCCATTGAACCGGAAGTATCCTCGCTCCGGCGCTTGGGCATCCGCTTCTGCCCTGACGAACCACGGATGCTTCTTCGAGACGTGATTCAGGGCGACATCGAAGATGATCTTCATCCCGCGGGCGTGGACAGCCGCTGTCAGTTCTTCGAGGTCTTTCCAGTCTCCGAGCAGCGGGTCTATTGATTTATAATCAGTCGTATCGTATCTGTGGTAGGACGGCGCCGCGTTGATCGGCGTAAGCAGGATCGCGTTCGCGCCCAGTTCCCTGATGTGATCGAGTTTTTCCGTGATTCCCCGGAGGTTGCCGCCGAAGAATTCCTGGCTGCCCGCCTTGCTCGATGCCGGTTTCGCATCCCACTTCAGCAGCGTGTGCGGAGATTCGCCGGAAGACTCCGCGCGCCGGAATCTGTCCGGCACGATCTGGTAAAACACCGCCCCGCTCAGCCACGCCGGCACGCTCATCGTTCATGCCTCCGTTTCAGGTTTCGCAACCGCTATCACAGAGAGCACATAGAACACGGAGAATCCACGAAGGAATTCAAAAAAATCTCTGCGAAATCTCTGTGGCCATGGTGTTCTCTGTGATTTACGTTCGATCTTGTCGGGCACGAGCGAAAACCCCTGCCCTTGGCCTGCGAGTATAGGCAGAAGCGGGCGCAAAAAGCAAAAAGCCGTTCAGCGGCAGCGGACGGCGTCGTAGAAGGAGGAGCCTTTGTCGTCGACGAGCAGGAAGGCGGGCATGTCGCGAACGACGATCTCGAACATGGCCTCCATACCCAGATCCTCGAATGCGACGACGCGGCTGCTGACGATATGTTCCTTTGCGATCAGGGCCGCGGCGCCGCCGATCGTGCCGAGATAGAAGCCCCCGTGCGTGCGACAGGCGGCCGTGACCTCGGCGGAGCGATTGCCCTTCGCGAGCATCACGAGCGATGCGCCGCGCGACATGAACGCCTCGACGTACGAGTCCATGCGCTGGGCCGTCGTCGGGCCGAAACTGCCGATGACATGACCGCCCGGCGTCTTCGCGGGACCCGCATAATAGACGGGACAATTCATGAAAAGTTCGGGGAGAGGTTCGCCGTCGTCGAGCATCCGCTTGAGCCGGGCGTGAGCGATATCGCGGGCCACGACCAGCGGTCCCGACAGCAGGACGAGACTGCCGACCCGCAGGGTGCCGAGTTGCGCCCGGATCTCGGTCATCGGCCGGGTGAGATCGACGGCCGTCGGAGCGGTACCCGCGACTCTCTGGATCTTCGGCAGAAGACGCGCCGGGTTTCGGTCGAGATCTTCGAGAAAAACGCCGGCCGGGCTGATGCGGCCCAGAATGTTGCGATCGGCGCTACACGAAACGCCGACCGAGACCGGACAGGAGCCGGCGTGCCGGGCGAGCCTGATCACGCGCGCTTCGAGGGCCAGCCACTTCCCTCCGAACTGGGCGCCCAGGCCGGAAGCCCGGGCAATCGCCATGACGCGGTCTTCCCATTGCCGGTCGCGGAAGGGGATCCCATCCGCGGATCCCGCCGGGGGAAGATGGTCGAGGGCTCCGGCGGAAGCCAGTTTCAACATTTTGAGATTGAACTCGGGGGAGGTGCCGCCGATCACGGCCACCAGACGGTAGGGTGGGCACGCGGCCACGCCCAGGGCTTCGATCTTCTCGCGCAGGAACGCCTCGAGCTTCTCTTCGTTCAGCAGCGCCTTCGACTCTTGGAACAGCCCCGTCTTGTTGGCCGAACCGCCGCCCTTCGCCATGAATAGGAACTGATACTCGATCCCCGAGGCCCATCCGATGTCGATCTGCGGCGGAAGGTTCGTCCGGGTGTTCACCTCCTCGAACATCGACAACGGCGCGATCTGGGAATACCGGAGCGCCGACCGCCGATAGGCGTCCGCGACGCCCGCCGTCAGGGCTTCGGCGTCGTCGCCGTCGACGATAACGTCGCCGCCCCGTTTCGCGATGATCGTCGCCGTGCCGGTGTCCTGGCAGAGAGGAAGCTCGCCCTCGGCCGAGATCACGGCGTTCCGTATCAGGGCCGCCGCGACGTATCGGTCGTTCTCGGATGCCTCGGGATCGTCGAGAATCGCCGCGAGCATGTCCAGGTGGCGGGAGCGAAGATAAAAGGAGACGTCGTGAAATGCCTCGGCGGAGAGCGTCTGTAACGCCTCCGCCGAAACGACCAGTCGTTCGCGACCTCCCCATGTTTCGCTGCGGACGGCGTCTGACGGCACCGGGAGTTTTCGCATCCGCGTGTCTTTCGCGATCAGCTTGGGCATAAGAGATCTCCTCATGTTCAAAAAATACCGTTCGTTATGAACGCCGGCAGAGCCGTTCCGGGAGCGTCGCGATGCGCCCCTACTCGTTGTGGTCGGGGCCCGCCGGGGCGGGGGGGAGGGTGGGGGCCTTCGGGTCGGAGGACTCGTCGCCGAAATAGCTCAATTCCTCGATGCCCGCAATCTCGCGGCGGCCGACGATGCCGATCAACATCCAGTCCTTGCTCAGAGGATTATATTTGTACTCGTGTACGAGTCTGAAATTGTCGATCTGCCCGGTCGATTTCACGTGCGTTCGCGTTCCGGTGCAGAACAGGTCTGTCCTGCCTATTCTGATGCGATTCTCACCGACCTGGGAAACGGGAACGTCGCTTGCGATGACTTCCAGAACCTTCTGCTCGAGTTCGCAGATATCGACCGTCGGCTTCTCGGAAAACTTGATGACGAAGCCGTGCTTCACGTCCGAGTGCAGGACCGGACGCCGGTAGTTGTAGTCCCGCTCCATGATCGAGGTCGTGATGTCCTCGGCCGAATGGGCCATGAGGCGGAACTTGAGGGTTCGGTCGACCACCGACTTGATCGCCGCCGGAAACGGCCCGAATACCGACGGCCGCGCAATGATCACCTCTTCGCCGATCCCGAAGATGATATGTGCGTTCAGGTTGAGCGCATCGTAGATCAGGTCGAAATGCTCGACCACGACGCGGCGGCCATACGCCAGCGCCTCGCGGATCGCCTCGGCGATCTCGAAGGTCTGGTGGAACGCGAGCTCATACCGGATGTCGAGATGGTACGTGTGGGGCGCGAAGAAGTTGTCGGGCGCGAAGTCGTAGATCGGCGTGGGACGCAGGTTGACGCCCTCGTCGTCGTTCGTCAGCTCCAGGCCCGGGAAAAGGCCGCGGATCAGCGTCGATTTTCCCGAGCCTTCGGAGCCGATGATGCCCACCAGCAGGTCCGAGGGAAACAGATACCGCTGGCCCAGTTCGGCGCCGAGCATGTAGAGCCGCTGGCGGCCGCGAGGCGCATAGTAGGTCGAATAGATCAGCGTCTCGAACGTGTGGGTGTTGAAGGTGAACGGAATGCTCATGCGTCGAATTCGATCCCCAGCAGGGGCGCGTGCTGCTGCGCCCCGTAGATGTCGGTCTCGCCCGGATCGCCTGAGGCGATCCAGCGCTTGATCGTGATCTTCACCGCATGCGCCGGCTCGAACCAGATGATGCAGAGGATGTCCGACTCGGGAATCTTGTACAGCTTTGAGATCAGCGCAGGGTTCACGACGGCCTTCGCCTTGCACATGTCGTATTCGTCGCGGGAGCGGAAGATGATGTCGAGGGTCAGTTCGTAGGGACCCGAGTTCTTCGACCGGATGACCCGGGCGACGTCGGTGATGCGATACCTCTTCGCCGTGCCGGCGGCCTGCAGCCGCTTTTTCGTCGTCTTGCTCATTGTCGCACCTCGCCGTTCATATATGATTCGATATAGATCGGGAACATGCACGGATCGTCGACCTCGATCAGGTGATACAGCGAGAAAGTGTAGGCCGCGCCCATCGGAACGTCGGATGGGGAGAAGGGGAAAGCGAGATTGCCCGCCGTCGCGATGCGCCCTTCGTATCCGTAATGGAGCAGCGTCGAGCGGGTCACCGAACACAGCGTGTCGGCCGCCTCCTGGGTAGCGCACAGCGCCTCGATGATGATGCACAGTTCGTGGGAAACGGCGTCCGCGAGCGGCTCCATCGCGCCCATGACGCCGTTCTTGCCGTAGACGTGGAACAGAAGCCGGTCGTTCGGAGACGGGTTTTTCATCATGCTCCGCACCTGGGCCTCGACCTGCGGCAGAATCTCGTCGATCTTCGAGATCATGATCGGGTCGCGGGTTCCGGCGATGCTGACGGTGCGGTAGCCGATCTTCCGGACGCCCTCCAGTTTCAGAAAATAGCCTTTCGTCTTCTCGTAGCGGCTGCCCTTCACCTCGACGCGGCCGCCCGGCAGTTCGGTGAACGAGGTGGCGGTCAGATCGATGGCGCCGCCCGGGCCGGGAAGATGATACGGATCCGACTTTTCGTAAAGGGTGTGGGCGGCGGCGGACATCGGCGTGAAGACCCGCTTGTCGCTGAGCGGTTCGAGGATGAACGAGTCGTCGGTCAGCGTGCCGAGCACGCAGTCGGCGCCCGAACCCGGCGTAGCGGCGATCGCCCCGCATTCGAGAATCTTCCCCATGTGCATCGCCAGGCCCTTGTCGAATCCCTGTGTGATCGGCACGGCGGCGAAACAGGCCGGATCGTAGCAGCGGCCGGCCAGGACGACCTGGGCGCCCATCTCGAGGGCCTTGACGATCGGCTCGCAGCCCATCTGCGCGACGATGTGCACCGACTCCTCGACGTCCTTCGCGGTTGCCTCGGGAACGAACGAGAGCGGCTTGACGCGGCCCTGCGACAGGGCTTCGAGGACCGTCTTCTTCTCGATGTCAGCCGGGATGACGGCCAGCCTGAAGGTAAGGCCGTTCTCCTGCGCGATCTCGCGGATGATCTCGTGGCACCAGTCGAGGTGCGGCTTCGCGCCCGATCCGCCTGCCGATCCGATCACGACCGGGATGTTCTCGGCGACGCCCGCCGTGATCATGTACGTCAGGTCGCGCTTCACGAACGCGCGATTGGTGAAAGACTTGCCCGCACCCAGATAGTAGGGGCCGGGATCGGTCGAGCCGGCGTCGACTCCGATCAGATGCGGTTTGCGCGCCATTCCCCGTTTGAACGAGGCTTCGGGAAACCCGTAGCCCAGAATCGCCGTGGGCGACAACACCCTGAATTCCCTGCTCATATCTTCATCATTCCCTTCCTGAGACGACCTGAATCACAAAGGACACGAAGAACACGGAGAAACCACAGCAAAAATACCACGGGAAGGATCTCTGAAAATTCTCTGTGAAAGCTCTGTGTTCATTGTATTCTCTGTGCTGAAACGGTTTGTCAATTCCGGCTGCGCAGGATTGCGAGCGTGCGTTCCATTTCATTGTTGACGATATTGAACCCCTCGTCGAACCCCATGCCCGGCTTGGCCAGCATCCGGTCAGCCCTGGCGGCCACGGCGAGATGCACGCAGCAGCGCGCCGAGACGTCGGTTTCGTTGCATGTGCCGCCCTGGTAGGCTTCGACGCCCTTCTGTTTGCAGTAGAGGACGCTTTCGACGATGTCCTGGACGCCGCCCAGGTCGGGGGTCTTGATCTGGAGCATATGGCCGGCGCCCGCGTCCGCGAAGTCGCGGACGTCCTCGAACGTGTTGCACCATTCGTCCGCGACGACGCGCACCTTCGAACCCTTTGTTTTCAGCTGGCCGCAGATCGTCGCCAGGGCCTCGATCTGGCGCTCGCGGTGCTCGACGTCGACGGGGCCCTCGATATACAGGGGCAGACCGCCGGCATCCGGCTCCAGGGAGGCGAGATATTCGGAGACCTTCGTCAGGTCGCCGCCGAACGCTTGTCCGATAGTACCATATACATCGATATGTAATGCAGGCGCGTACGACGGATCGACCCTCAGTTCGCGGATGCGTTTCACGAGCCAGCGGATATACTCGCGCAGTTTCGAACCGTCGCGGCCCAGCTTCTCGTCGATGTTGTTGATCAGCCCGTGGGGAAGGGCCTCGACGCGCTTGAGGATCATCTTGTCGGCGTTTTCATAGCGGTTGTCGCCCGTCTGGGCGAACACGGGAACCCGCTCGGCGACGACGGGCAGGCCGTACTCGTCGCAGACGACCTCCGCCATCAACCGGTGCGTCGCCTTCGCGCGGGCGTCGAGCAGCGCCTGGGAAAGCCCGTAACGAAGCGCCGTGTGCAGCTTCCTCCCTTCGAACTCGAGCGTCATGAAGCGGCCGACGAGGTCCCGGAATTTCGCGATTTCGAGGCCCTCGAGCAGGGGGCGGACGTTCTTTTCGAGGAACGGCAGATACGTGTCGGCGAGGAAGAGCGGGTCGCGGCCGCCGGCGCCGGAATACTGGACCGCGCAGCAGTCGCCGAGGGCGATCTGTCCGTCCTCGAGTTCGAGCATCACCGAGATCGCCTCACCCGCGACGCGGATGCTGCGGAACCCCGGCGTGACCGGCTCGCCCCTGTAGACGAAACCGTCGTGCGTCGCGCCCTTCTTGATCGCCCGCTGATCGTCGAAGAAAAACGACGAAACCCCCTTCGCAAACATCGCCCGTCTGATCTTCATATATATTGTCTCCTATTGATAACCAACACCGTATGTTTCCCGCTTCAAGGAGATCATCCGCAGATGCCGCAGATGCCGCAGATGAAATCCTGAAAACGCGACACCGTTTCAAACGTCACTCTTCGAACTTCCCCGATGATCCGGGGCCCTCCCCGGTTCATCGGGGCCTTCCGACGAGTTTTCCCTTGCTGACCGCGTAGATGTCGTCCGTAACCATCTGGAAGCAGAGGGCGCGCTTCTCGGCGCTTGCGCGCTGGTGGAGACGTTCCTGGTGGAACGCCCAGACGTCGTCCGTCATCGGCACGTTGCCGCGCTGGAACAGTCGGATGCACCCTTCGTTGTCCCGGATCGGCAGAATCTTGCCATGATTGCAGGTCGCGGGGGCGAACGGCACGTCCATCACGCCCGCCGCGAACGCCGCGATGATGCCGGCTTCGATATCCCCGTTCCCGAGCCTCTCGACGGCATCCATCACCGTACGCACTTCCTTTTTGATGATCTCGATTTCTTCCTGAAGCCGAGGGCTCATCACGGCGCGCTGATCCGCCAGCATGTTCACGACCTGGCGCGTCGCCTTCAGCCCGGCGGCATTCGCCTCCTTCGTGGGAATGCCGCGCGCCTCGTGCGGGGTTTTCACGATCACCTTCGTCGCGCCAGACAGGGCCGCGACGGTCGAGCCCCAGCAGATGACCGAGAACGCCTTCGACTCGTCCTCGGGGAAGCCGCCCATCCACTGGTGAAACACGGTCGTCAGGTCGTAGCCGGAGAAGCCGGCCTTTCTGAAATACTCGTCGGCCAGTTCCCGAAGCGAAAGCATGGCCGCGACGTCCTGGATGAAGTTGCCGCCCTGGCCGTAGCCCAGCGTCAGGGACCGGACGCCCTGCCCGAGCGCCAGCAGGCCTTCGACGATGGCGACGACGTGGCTGACGAAGGGGGGCACGAGGGTGCCCGTCAGGGGGCCGAACGGCTCGCGATTGATGCTGACGCCGTTCTCCTCATACCAGCCGACGAGCCGGTCGACGTATTTCCAGTCGTCGATGCTCTTCTGCAGAGGAACTTTCTTTGCATAGGGGATGTTATAGGAAATGCCGCCGCCTTCATAGCTCGTGAAGCCGGCCGCGAGCGTGATCTCGGCGAGAAGCCGCGCGTCGGGGGTTCCGTGCCGGACCTGAACGGGGGATTTGACCGCCTCGACCACCTGCCGGCAGCCGGCGAGACCGTGATTGACGGCCGGAAACCCGTTGAGCAGGGAGGTTCCGGCCTGGAGCGACTTCTCGATCCCGTTGGCCGCCTCCTGATACCGGTTCTGGCGGGTGTATGCGTCGATCGTTGTCGGAAGCAGGTCCGCCTCGCCTTCCGTCTCGAGATACTGAAGGAGTTTGATGTGCTCGTTGACGAGCGCAACGCCGGCGCGCGGCTGCAGGAGGGTTCTGCCCTGCTCGTTCGCCCTCTTCATCGCCAGGGCGAAGTTGCGGCCGGGCGGAAGGGCTTTCTGATACGCTAGCGCCTCGTCGAGGCTGAGGCCTTTGCCCGTCGGCCAGGTGGCGAGGACGGCGTCGCGGATCGAGAGAAAATCGTTCCAGGTGAGAGGGTTCATACCGGGTCAGGCTCCTTGTGAAGTCTGGGTGATGGCGTGTCGTGAACGGCCGGTGGAGACCGGAACCAGCGACTGGCCGGCAAGCGCCGCGGCGAGTTCAGGATACGGTGAAGCGAGGTTGCCGAGCAAGGGAAGAAGTCCGTCCCGGTCCCGCACGATGCGTGGCGCCTCCGGAAGCAGCGGCATTCTTCCGTCGGGGGCGGGAGGGGATGCGGCTGCGATCGCGTCGAGATACAGCGACGCATCGTCCGACGATGCTAGATATCCGCCCGAGCCGATGATGGTGCGGACGCGGCGAAGATCCTTGCCGCGCTGCAGAAACACTTTTCCGCCGGGCGTCCAGCTTTCCTCGACGGTCCCTGCGTGCCGGGCGATCGAAAGGGAGACGCAGACGGCTGCGAGGATGCGGTCGAGAGCCGCCTGCCGGGATGTCACCGGCAGCCGGCTGGGGGTTTCGGAGACGTCGTCGGCCCACGTTTCGAGCTCGGAAGCCTCCATGCCGGCCTCGACGCGAAGCGTCTCGAGAACCGGGCCTCCGGAGGCGAGGACGGAGCGTGCGCTGACCCGCATGCCGAGGTCGCCCTCGACGGTGCGCTTGACGGCCGGCTCCGGCAGTCCGCGAAGGATGACGCTCCCGTCGGAGGCGGTCGGTTCGCTGTTCGTATACACGTCGGTCGTGGCGCCGCCCATGTCGATCAAAAGTGTATCGGCCCAGTCCGGGAAAACGGCGGCGAGGCGCTCCACCAGCTCGAGAACGGCGCGCGGCGTCGGTTTCGGTTCGGCGCCGAACGCGTCGATGACGCGCCGCAGGCCTTTCCCCTCGATCAGCCGGCGAAGGAACAGATCGCGGATGCGCATGCGCGCCGGCTCGATGTTCAGCTGGCCGAACTCGGGCATCAGATTCTCGGTGACGATCAGGCGCCCCTCGGGGAACATCGCCGGAAGCTCCGGCGCGACCGTGCGGTTTCCCGCGAACAGAACGGTCGCTTCGAGACCGGCTTCGGCGAGACGCCGAGCGTTTTTCAGGGCGTATGCGGCGTTTCCGCCGTCCGTGCCGCCTGCGAGCAGGATGATGTCCGGCCCGTCGCTCCTAATGCGTTCGACGTCGTCAGGCGTGAGTTCGAACGCGTAGGCCCCCGAGACCTTGCCGCCGGCCGAACAGACCGCCTGCCGGGCGACGCTGAGGGTCAGCTCGGGCACGAGACCGACCGCCGCCACTTTCAGGCCTCCCTTCGCCGAACAGGACAGGTGCGCCGGGAGATCGAGCGTCACCCCGTCGAGATCGTCGAGCCCGGCGGCGACTCTGTCCGGCAGCAGGCCATGCAGGACGTGGGCGACGCCGCGCGGCAGGTGATCGACGGTCGTTGGCGTCGAGGCGCGCGCGAGGATGGCGCGGCCGGAACGGTCGATCAGCGCGCCCTTGGTATACGTCGACCCGATGTCGATCGTCAGAACCCTGTTGTCGGTGCCTGGCATGGAAGAAGATGGCAAGCCGCGGGAGCGTTGCGACCCGGCGAAGCGGGAGAGAAGGTGCCGGATCGGCGTTGCCTGGCCTGGTTATCCTTTGATGTTAAATATTATATAACGTATAAAACAAAGCGCCGTCACCCGTGGCCGCCCTCGGAACAGCCGATGTGGCCCGACCGTTCGATGTCCTCGCGGATCAGCCTGGTGGCCTGTTCGAGGTCGATATCGGGCGGAAACACCCGATCGTAGCCCATGGCGATGAACTTCTTTTCGACCGTGTCGAAGGGGGTTTTCCCGACGACCAGGTTGCCGCCCACATACAGTTTGATGTGGTCCAGTCCTTTTTCGATGCACTTGTCCCGAAGGCCGGCGCAGTCGATCTCGCCGTGTCCGTAGAGAGAACTAACGAGGATCGCCTTCGCACCGGTCTCGATCGCCGCGCTGATGAACTCTTCCTGGCTGACCATGACGCCGAGATTCGTGACCTTGAATCCCGCCTGCGTGAAGAACGCGTCGAGGATCTTGTTGCCGACGGAGTGGCAGTCGAAGCCGATGACGCCGAGAACGACCGGGATGGGCTGCATGATGGACCTCCTGGATTTATGCGGCGGAGCGCTGGAGCAGGGCGGCGGTCTTTTCCTCGATATGGAGGAGAGAGCCGCGATCGATCTGGTATTCGAATCGGACGAGCTTGCCGCCGCGCCGGGTGAACTCGTTCAGGGTTTTCGAAACCTGGCTGGAAAGCGGGAATGCGTGGCCGGGAGGGAGAATGATTGCCTGGACGGTACCAGCGAGCCGGAGAAGGGCGCCCGGCTGGACGTCGAGCATCGCCGAAACGCGTTCCGGAGGGATGCCGATGCGCCTGAGGTGGATCCGGATGATCTCGTGAAACCGGCTGCTGCGGCAGATCACCGCGATCTTCCCCGCGGCGGCGAGGCCGGCCAGGGCCATGAGGGTTTCCGGGCTCGGCGAGACAGCGACGGGAAGGAGACGGTCGGCGACGGCCGGAGCGAGATCGACGAGTTCTTCCGCGTGCGTCGTGGTCGTGATGATCAGGGCGAACGGCTCGAGGCGGGCCGACGCATCCCCGGCCCGGCGAAGGTCTTCCAGGAGGAACGTTCTGAGCTTCAGGTGGGCGAACCGGCCGAGTTGCTGTTCGAAGATCGACAGGGCTTCGGGATTGCAGTCGACGGCCGCGATCGGAAACGTCGCCCGGAGCTTCGTCCGGCGCTCCAGCTCCGTCTCGAGCAGATGGCTGATTTCCTCCGGGGTGTACCGCAGGGCCTCGAGCTCGTCGACGAAGTGCTGAACCAGCATCTGGGCTTTTCCCTGTCGGGGGGGCGCCGCAGGATCGGCCTGGTCTGCGACGAAGGTGCCCCGGCCCTGGGTGATCGTGAGAAGCCGCTCGCGGGCGAGTTCCTCGTAGGCCTTCTTGACGGTGCCCCGGGCGAGGTCAAGATGTCTGGCGAGTTCGCGCTCGGGCGGCAGTCTGTCGCCCGCCAGGAGCTTCCTTTCCCTGATGAGCTGCCTGATTCTTTCTATCAGCTGGCGGTATGCCGGCAGATCCCGGCCCTTGTCTATCGCGAACTCGCCGAACATCTGATCCCTCTATTGGTATAGACCAAATTGATTTGGATTATACCTTTTCCATCGGCTGGCGTCAACCGGAACGACAGCGAAATGTGTCCCGGCGGTTCATGCCGCGAATCTGGCCGCGAGACGGCGGGCGGTGGAGCGGAGACGGCGGCGGTAGGCGTCGATATCGGCGATCGGGATCCGCGCTACGCCGCTCTCCATCGCGGCGATCGCGACGGCCGGCGAGACGGTCTCCAGAAGACGAGGATCGAAGGGCTTCGGGAGGAGATACTCCCGGCCGAACGCAAGTCGTTTCACCCCGTATGCTTTCAGGACCGCGGACGGAACGGGGCGACGTGCGAGGGCCGCCAGCGCCTCGCTCGCGGCGAGCTTCATCGCATCGTCGATCGTCGAAGCGCGCACGTCGAGCGCGCCCCGGAAAAGAAACGGAAAGCCGAGCAGGTTGTTCACCTGGTTCGGCAGGTCGCTGCGGCCCGTGGCGATGACGGCGTCCGGCCTCGCCTCGCGTGCCGCCTCGTATTCGATCTCGGGCACCGGGTTCGCGAGCGCGAAGACGATCGGATCGGGACGCATCTTCCCGAGCATCTCGGGAGTCACGATGCGGGGAGCCGAAACGCCGATGAACACGTCGGCGCCTTCCAGAGCGTCGGCCAGCGTCCCCGCCGGCCGCGAAGACGCCAGAGGGGCGAGCCAGCGATGCATGCCCTCCCTGCGGCCCTTATATACGATACCATGTATGTCGCAAAGAATGATATTCCTCCGTCGGACGCCGATCTCGAGCAGGTGGCGGGCGACGGCGATGCCGGCCGCGCCGGCGCCGCTGATCGTGACGCGGGCCTCGGCGGGGTGCCGGCCTGTGAGATGCAGGGCGTTCAGGAGAGCTGCGGCCACCACGACCGCCGTTCCGTGCTGGTCGTCGTGAAAGACGGGAATCCCCATCGCGGCCCTCAGGCGCTCCTCGATCTCGAAACACTCCGGCGCCTTGATGTCTTCGAGGTTGATGCCCCCGAAACTCGGCTCCATCAGGGAAACGGCGTCGCAGAACACCGCGGGATCGGCCGTGTCGAGCTCGAGATCGACGGCGTCGATGCCTGCAAATCGCTTGAACAGAAGGGCTTTCCCCTCCATCACGGGCTTGCCGGCGAGCGCGCCGATGTTTCCGAGGCCGAGCACGGCGGTTCCGTTCGTAATGACGCCGACCAGGTTGCCTCGGCCCGTATACCGCCACGCGGCCTCGGGATCGTTGCGGATCGCGAGGCAGGGTGCCGCAACGCCCGGCGTGTAGGCGAGGCTGAGATCCTTCCCGTCGGCGCAGGGCTTCGACGGGACGATTTCGATCTTGCCGGCCGGCGCCGAGGCGTGAAGCCGGAGAGCCGCGGGCGTAAGGCGGTCCTTCATGCGGCCTTCCTCGACGAACCGTCGCCGAAAATGGCGGCGAGGGCTTTCTCGACGTCGGACAGCGTGAACGGTTTGCTCAGGGCATAGCAGAAGCCGTAGGCCGTATGATCGGCCATGACGGGGTCACTCGAATATCCCGAGGCAACCATGATCCTGAGCCCGGGGTCGAGTTCGTGCAACTTCTCGGCCGTATCCAGCCCGCCCATGCCGCCCCTGATCGTCAGGTCGAGGATCGCGAGGCAGAACGGCGCCCCGCCGGCTACGGCTTTCCGGTATTCGATGACGGCTTCGTCCCCATTGGAGACGCAGACGCATTCGTATCCAAGGCGCCGCAGGATCCCCTCCATGACCGAGAGAATGGACGGTTCGTCATCCATGACCAGAATTTTTCCGCCGTCGCCGCATTGGACGGAAGAGGGCTCGGAGGTGTCCGCCTTTTGCGCGTCCGTTGCCGGCAGATACACCCGGAATGTCGCTCCGGCGCCCAGGGTCGATTCGACGGTGATATGGCCTCCGTGCTGCTCGACGATCGAGTAGACGGTCGACAGACCGAGACCGTGGCCCGTAGGCTTGGTCGTGAAAAACGGGTCGAACAGGTGCGGAAGGACGTCAGGCGCGATGCCGTTTCCTTCATCCGATACGCGGATTTCGACATACTTCCCCGGAGGAAGGCGATTGCTCCCGTTCGGGCGGGAATGTCCGTCGACCTTCATGCCGTCGCCCGACACGTCGATATTGACCGCCGATAATCTGATGGTGCCGGTAGCCGACATCGACTGCCGGGCGTTGATGACCAGATTCTGGATTGCCTGGCCGAGTTGCCCCTCGTCGACTTCCAGGAGCCGCAGATCGTCGGAAATATCCAGGTGAAGCCTGATCGGACTGCCTGACATGACGAGCCGCGCCGAATCCTCGAGAAGATTGCGGATCGACTGGACCCGCTTCTGGGGAGTCCCGCCCCGGGCGAAGGTCAGGAGTTGCCGAGTCAGACCCCGTGCGGTGGCGATAGAGCTTTCCGCCTCGGCCAGATAGGTGGACGCCTTCTGTCCTTTGGGGATTTCCGCTTTCGCGAGCGAGACGTGTCCGAGAATACCGGTAAGGATATTATTGAAATCATGAGCGATGCCGCCGGCCAGAATGCCAAGCGACTCGAGTTTCTGATGCCGTTGGAGTTCTCGTTCCATCTCCTCCCGGACCGTGACGTCCTGAAAGACGATGATGATGCCGATCTGCACGCCGCTGCCGTTCAGGATCGGCGCCTTCGTGCTGGCGATGCGACGCCTGGTTCCGTTACGATCGACCATGCCGGCCGCCTGACGCCCGGGGGAGGCGTCGGAGGTGATCGGCAGAATCTCGATGAGCGGCCGGCCGGCTGCTTCAGCCAGGCTCCACCCGGTCAGCTCCATGGCGATGCGGTTCATCATCGTCACGCGGCCGACGGTATCGGTGGTGATGACGCCTTCTCCGATGCTGGCGAGCGTGACGGCGAGACGCTCCTTCTCGTCTCTCAGGGCCTTTTCGATCTCGCGCTTGGCGGTAAGCTCGGCCTGGAGTTCGTCGGTCCGGAGGGCCACTTGGGCCTGCAGGGCGCGGTTCCAGACGAAAAAGGCGGTCAGGACGGCCGTCAGCAACATGGCCGCATATCCGAGAATCCGCCAGAAATACTCGCGCGAAACCCCCGCGCCGTCTTCGAGTCTGATCCATCTGCCGAAGATCTCCTGCCGCTCCTGATCCGTCAGGGAGGAAAGGCCCTTTTCCATGATCGTGAGCATGAGCGGCTCGTCGTTCCTGCAGGCGATGGCGAGTTGGTTCTTCTTGCCGGAGTCGCCGGCGACGCGCAGGTTCACAATCCCGTGTTTTTCTATCAACCAGGCGGCGATGGCAACGTTGATGACCGTCGCATCTGCCCTGCCGAAGGAAACCGCATGAAGGCAGGAGAGATCGTCAGGATACGGAACCAGCCTCAGTTCGGGAAAGCCGGTTCGGAGATACTCATGGAGCGCATTTCCGCTGGTTATCGCGATGCTCATCTCCTTCATGAGGCCGAACTCGAGCACGCCCTGCTGATCGTGGCGGGTGATGATGACGTTGGGAATGTCGGCGAGCGGCCTCGTGAAGGAAAGATACGCCTGACGCCCTGGCGTGATCTGGGCCGCCGTGATGCCGTCGACCTCCCGGCGTTTCGCCTTCTGGAGTACCTCATCCCAGGTGGCGCATCTGACGATCTCGAATCGCGCCCCGAGGCGGGTTTCGATGAGTCGGAAACAGTCTGCGACGAATCCGCGATACCCACCCTGCTCGTCGAACCACTCGAGAGGGGGGAAGGCCGGGTCGGGGGCAAACCGGATGACACCGCTCCGGGCCTTCAGCCATGCCTGCTCTTCATCTGTGAGAAGGACGGTGCCGGATGCGAAGAACGACGAGCTCCCGACCTGCGCAGAAACGGGCGACGACAGGCCGAAAACGGTCGTCGAGAGGATGATCGCAATGCAGATGACGGTTCTCATGGCTCTCATAGGTATGTTGGAGTGCGTTCTAAATCTATCACGCTGAATGAAAAACGATCAAACGTGTGGGATACGCTCCAGCATACGACAACCATGTCTATTATATCAAATTCAATAATTATGGCCGATTTCACGTCGCCAGGAATCGGTGGACGGTTGGGAGACGAAACACCGAGTGGGTCAAGCGCCCGGCTGCCCGACACGCTTGCGGGTTTCATCCGGAACCGGATGCAAGGAAAACCGCCGCACCCTGTCTGGTGCGGCGGTCGATCCTTCTGACGCTTGAAGTGTCTTCGATCAGGCCTTGCGGATGACACACTCGACGGAGCGATATTCGATGCCGCTCAACACCGGATGTCGTCTCGACGAGGAGTTATTCATCGCCATCAGCGAGTTGCCGTTGCGGGTGACGATGCCGATATGCTTGTGGCGGCCGCCCGGGGGAACGCCCCAAACCACGACGTCGCCTGGCTCGTAGGGCGGGGGCCGAACGATCCGCCAGTTGTTGGGAGCCGGCAGAGCCGTGAGTGCGCTTTTCACGCCGTCCACGTTGAGGATCCGGCCGATGCCGACGCCGGCATCCCGCAGGCACTGAGAGACGACGTCCGCACAGCCGAGATTGCCGTTTTCGGTACCGGGGGAATACCGGAACGAACCGGCCGTCGTATACCGGCTGGCATACGTTGCAGCCATGTCGCTGATCCGCTGCGAGACAGCGTTCTGCGTCGTCGGCGACGCAGAAAACTGGGATGAGACCTGTGTCGTCGGGCGTGCCCGTGATGTTCCCGTCGAGGTTGCGGGAGTTGTTCCCGTCGAGCCGGTCGTTTCACGCGCGGGGGCCTGGCTGGTCTGGCCGCCGAACGCATCGAAAAACGCCTTGAACAAGTCGGCGAGGGTCGTGAAGAAATTGCTGATCGACTGGAGAATTTTGTCGAACCCCTCATCGAATCCGCTCGAAACGGACTGATTCGACTGGTCCGTCGAGGCTGACTGTGCGGCCGATTCGCTGGAATCAGCCGTCGTGACCGTCGAGGTCTGCTGGTTCGTTTGTTCGGTGCCCGTATTTGGCACGAACCCATCTGATTCTTCGATCGCGCGGGCGCTGATGCCCGCCGCAAAAACGAGGAAGAGAACGAGGAATGCCAGACTGCGTCGGATTCCATATCGGCTTTTCATGTTGATTCCTCCGTTACGACGTGATCGAATACGGCTTCATTGTAACAAACGAAATGGTTCTGCGGAATGTTACATGAAAAAACGTCAATGAACCATGGGAGGGGGAGGAGCGGCGGTGGCATCCGACGGCTGCGGGTCGACTTCCAGGACGGCCGGTGCAATTTCCTGCATCAGGCCGAGTTTTCGGAACGCGGCGAAGCCGAGGCTGATGACGACCGAGACGACGGTGCCCAGCGCCATGCCCTTGAGTTCGATCGTGCCGAGCTTGATCGCGGCGCCGCTGACGCCGGTGATCAGGACGAGCGCGGTCAGGATGAGGTTGCGCGACTGGGTGTAATCGACGCGCTTTTCGATCAGCATGCGGATGCCTGCGGCCGCGATGACGCCGAACAGCAGCAGGCAGACGCCGCCCATGACGGGGGTCGGGATGCTCCGGATCATCGCCGCGAGCTTGCCGCAGAACGAGATCAGCACCGCGATGACGGCCGCACCGCCGATGACCCAGACGCTGTAGACGCGCGTGATCGCCATGACGCCGATGTTCTCGCCGTAGGTCGTGTTCGGCGTCGCCCCTGCGATGCCGGACAGCACGTTCGAGATGCCGTCGCCGAGCAGGGAACGGTCGAGACCGGGGTCCTTCACCAGGTCACGGCCGACGATGTTGCCGGTGACGACCAGATGGCCGATGTGCTCGGCCAGCACGACGAGGAAGGCCGGCGCCATCACCATGATCGCGGTCGCGTTGAACACGGGGGTGTACAGGTGCGGCGGCTCGAACCAGGCGGCCTGGGAAATCGCCTGCAGATCGACGATGCCCATCGCCAGCGACACCGCGTAGCCCGCCACCGTGCCGATCAGGACCGGGATGACGGCCAGAAATCCACGCAGGAGAACCGACGAGAGGACGATCACGGCCAGCGTCGCGAGCGAGACCGTTATCGCCTGGCCGGCGGTAAACAGGCTGCCCTCGGCGATCGCGCCGCTCAGACCGGCCATTTGCGCCGCGACCGGGGCCAGTTCGAGGCCGATGACCGCGACGATGGCGCCCATCGCCGCCGGGGGAAACACGACGTCGATCCAGGCGATGCCGGCGACCCGGACGAGCTGGGAAACGGCGATGAAAAATATTCCAAATGCTATAAAGCCTCCCTGGGCCGCCGCGTAGCCGCCCAGCTGCGGATCGGCCATGATGGCGAAGGTCGGAGCGATGAAGGCGAAGCTCGAGCCGAGATACGCCGGAATGCGGCCGCGTGAGACGATGAGGTAGACGAGCGTCCCGATGCCGTTCATCAGCAGGGACGTCGCCGGGTTCACTTTGAACAGGAACGGGACGAGCACCGTGGCGCCGAACATGGCGAACAGGTGCTGAAGGCTGAGGGGAAGGGTCTGGAGAAGCGGCAGCCGCTCCTCGACCTGGATGACGCGCTGGCTCATGGGTGTCGATGCCTCTCGTGATGGAGTCGGCGGCGGTTCCTGCCCGCCGCGAGGTGTCACGAGATTACCCCGTTCCGGCTTCAGGGGCAAGCCCTTGGATCTATTCCCAGAGGGCGGCGGGGGGGCGGGTTTGGGAGCCGGCGGATAGCGTGTCTGCTTGCGTGCGGGCCATGAGCGAGGTGAAAAACGAGCTTGAAATGATCACGACGAGCATCGAGAGATATTCGGAGGCGTTGATGATGCCCGTTTCGAGCCCGAACGAGGCCGTGACGATACCGAAGCTGAGCTGGTAGTTGAACAGCACGGCGGCGCGTTTCGCTTCCGGGGCCGGCAGATACTTCCTCGCCGCGAGCCAGGTGCCGGCGATCTTCCCGCCGAACGAGGCCAGGCCCAGGACTGCCAGCGTCGGGGCGAGGCCGGTGTGGAGGTTGATCAGGCGCACTGACAGCCCCGCCTTGAAGAAAAAGATGGGGGCGACCAGGCCGAAAACGATCGACTGGAGCTTGAGCTGGAGCTCCCCGTGCTCGGCGAGCACGTCATTCAGCATCATGCCTGCCGAGAACGCCAGGATCGAAACGTGAACGCTGGCCTGCTTCGAGGCGATCACCAGGCTGAGCAGAAGAAGGAGCACGAAGCGCGTTTTCAGTTCGATCTCGTTGCCGGAATATCGGACGAACAGCCATCGGCAGAGGTGGGGCAGACGGGTGAGCCAGAGCAGGACCAGCGCAAGAACTCCGAGAGAAACGACCGTAACGCCCTCGAACAAGACGGCAAGCGAGATCATGCTGATCACGTCGACGATCATCGCTGCGCCGAGCAGCGTCTGGCCCCGTTCTTCTTTCAACAGTCCCTTCTGTTTGAGCTCGCCATACACCAGTGCGAGCGACGTCGTCGAAAGACCGATCCCCGTGAGGGCGGCTGCCTCGAGGGACATTCCGAGAAGAAGAGCGGAGGCTCCGCCGACGAGGATGGCCGGCGTGAAGAACGAGGTGAGGCCGATCGTCAGGCTCGAGCGCCAGTTGCGTCGAAGCATCGCAAGATCCGTCTCGAAGCCGGCGAAGAACATGATGCCCAGCAGGCCGAACGCCGCCGTATGCTCGAGCCAGTCGGAGCTGCGAAGTCCCGCGAACGTTCCGGCGACGACGCCGGCGAGGATCTCCATGACCGAGACCGAGATGCCCAGTTCGAGCGAGAGAATTCCGGAGGCGAGGATCAGGAAACCGACGAGAATTCCTTCGTTGCTCATCTGGGAACGGATGTGTCGGGCGGGAGCAGCTCGAACCAGAAGAACGTGTGCGGCCCGAGCGTCAGGAAGTAGGGCAGGGCGCCGATCTTCGGGAAGGTCACGTTGCCGAACGGTTCGCGCGGCGTCCAGCCGTCGAACTCGGCCAGTTGCATCTCGCACGGCTGGGCGAATCGCGATAGGTTCGCGACGATCAGCATCTTTTGCTGGCCCAGTTCACGCAGGAAGGTAAGGACCCGGGAATTCGAGTTCGGAAGCAGTCGAAGCGTTCCGCGGCCGAACAGCCTGTGCCTGGCGCGGATACGGATGAGACGCCGGAGCCAGTTGAGGAGCGACGTCGGAACGCGGTTCTGGGCCTCGACGTTCAGGTGATGGTAACTGTAAACCGGATCGACGATGACGGGCGCATACAGCCGCGCCGCGTCAGCCTGGGAGAACCCGGCATTGCGGTCCATCGTCCACTGCATCGGGGTGCGCACTCCGTTTCGGTCGCCAAGATAGATGTTGTCGCCCATGCCCAGTTCGTCGCCGTAGTAGATGACCGGAGAGCCGGGGAGGGACAGCAGGAGCCCGTAGAGAAGCTCCATCTGCCGCCTGCCGTTGTCGAGCAGGGGGGCGAGCCGGCGCCTGATACCGAGGTTGAGCCGCATGCGCGGGTCGGTGGCATATTCCTTGTACATATAGTCCCGCTCGGCGTCGGAGACCATTTCGAGCGTCAGTTCGTCGTGATTCCGGAGAAAGATTGCCCACTGGCACTGCTCCGGAAGCTGGGGAAGCTGCTGGAGAATCTCCTCGATCGGTTTTTTTTCCTCGCGCCGCAACCCCATGAACATGCGAGGCATCAGCGGAAAGTGGAATGCCATCTGGAACTCGTCGCTGCCGTTGCCGAAGTAGGGGACGAGGTCCTGCGGCCACTGGTTCGCCTCGGCGAGCAGAAGCCGGTTCGGCCACTGGGCGTCGACGAAGCGGCGCAGTTCCTTGCAGAACGCGTGCGTTTCGGGGAGATTTTCGCAGTTCGTGCCTTCTCGCTCGAACAGGTAGGGGACGGCGTCGACACGGAAACCGTCGAGGCCGAGGTGCATCCAGAAAGCGACGACGTCGAGCATCGCGTCGCGGACGGCGGGGTTGTCGTAGTTCAGGTCGGGCTGGTGGCTGAAGAACCGGTGCCAGTAATACTGCTTTGCGACCGGGTCCCAAGTCCAGTTCGAAGTTTCAGTATCTTTGAATATAATACGAACATCTTTATAGATATCGGGCGTGTCGCTCCAGACATACCAGTCGCGGTAGGGGGAAGCGCGATCCTGGCGCGCCTGGCGGAACCATGCGTGCTGGTCGGAGGTATGGTTCATGACCAGATCGGCCAGAACCCGCAGCCCCATCGAATGAGCCTCGTCGAGGAACCGGCGGAAATCGTCGAGCGTCCCGTACTCTCGGTGGACGGCCTTGAAATCGGCGATGTCATACCCGTCGTCGCGGAGCGGAGAAGGATAGAACGGCAGCAGCCAGATGCAGTCGACGCCGAGGTCCCGGATGTAGGGCAGCTTTGACGTCAGACCGGTGAAGTCGCCGATGCCGTCCCCGTTGCCGTCCGAAAATCCCCGGACGTGGAGTTCGTAGAAGATGGAATCCTTGTACCAGAGTGGTCCTTCGCTCATGATGCCGTTTCCCTTCTTGGATTACTCGATCAGCTTGCGCAGAAAGGCGCGGGCTGCTTCGGGATCGGGAATCCGCCAGTTCGCCACGCTGTGGGAGGGGCCGATGTGAATGGCTGTCGCTTCGGGCGGAAGAGCCATGAACATGTCCTCGTCCGTCCGGTCGTCGCCCATGACGAGCATTCTATTGTCGATGGTACTGTTATCTATCAGTTCTTTCACGGCGATGCCTTTGTTGATGCCGGCCGGCCGGGTCTCGACGACGAACGCTCCTCGAAGAACCTCGCATCGGTCCTCGAGACCGTTGGCGGCGAGCAGTCGTTCGATCGCTTCGGCGAGGCGGCCGGCTTGCTCCAGGCCGAACTCCTGCTCTGCCGCGCGAAAGTGCCAGCAGAAACCGGCGCTTTTTTCCTCGAGCCGGCTTCCGGGGGTGCTTCGCGTGAATCGCCTGAAGAGCGGCCGCAACAGGTCGCGGATCGGCTCTTCGGGAGGAACGCGAGACTTCCAGCCGGTCACCGGATCAGGGTGCGTCCAGAGTCCGTGCTCGGCATGGAGGATGATCGGGAGACTGCCGAACCACTCGGCGAGTTGCTCGCGGGCTCGGCCGCTGACGATATGGACGAGCGTCTCAGGCCTGCGGGCGAGCCGCTTCAAGAGGGCGATCAGTTCCTCGTCCGGGGTCGCCGCTTCGGGGTCGTCGGAGAACGGGACGAGGGTGCCGTCGTAGTCCAGGAGAATTGTGAGGGAAGGCAGGGACTTCAGACGCTCCGCCAGCATGTCGATGTCGCCAGGAGGCGACAGGCGGGGGCGCGCCGGGACCGATGAGGAGGCCGCCTCTTTCAACCCTGCGATGAAATCCTCGGCCCAGGCGAAGGCGTCATACCCGATCACTCGCTGACGCAGACGTTTCATGCGGCGCTGAATCTCGCTTTTCGGCATCGTCAGGGCTCGTTTGATGTATTGGGCAAGCTGATCGACGTCGAACGGGTTCACGATCAGCGCTTCGGCCATTTCAGCCGCGGCGCCGGCGAACTCGCTGAGAATCAGGACGCCGTCCGCGTTCGACCGCATCGCGACATATTCCTTCGCCACGAGATTCATGCCGTCTCGGAGCGGCGTGACGAGCATCACCTCGGCCGCCGAATACAGCGCCGCCAGGGCCCTGTCGTCCACACTTTTGACGAGATAATGGACCGGGAGCGATCCGAACGTGCCGTGCGCGGCATTTATTCGACCAGCTATTTCATCGAGCTCCTTGCGGAGCCTGGCATACGACTCGACCTGGGAACGTGATGGAACCGTGAGCTGGAGAAACCTGATCCTGTCCCGCCACTCGGGATTCCGTTCGAGAAATCGCTCGACGGCCAGAAGTCGTCTTGGCAGCCCTTTCGTGTAATCGAGACGGTCGACCCCCAGAAGAATGCGCCGCCCGCCGGCTTCTTCGAGCAGGCGGGCCGTTTCCTTGCGAATCTCGGGATCCTCGGCGAGGCCCGTGAAATAAGGAGCGTCGATACCGATGGGAAAAACGCCGAGCCTGGCTTCGCGGTCGCCGATCGTGATGGATTCCCCGCGCGTGGCCAGCCGCAACACGCTCGTGACCGTCTGGCGAAAATGGCGGAGATAGGAGAACGTATGGAATCCGATCAGGTCCGCGCCGAGCATGCCCTCGAGAATCTCGTTCCGCCAGGGCAGAATGCGAAAAACCTCCGAGGACGGGAAGGGGATGTGAAGGAAAAAACCGATCGTGACATCCGGCCTGATTCGGCGGAGCATGGCCGGCATGAGGGACAACTGGTAGTCGTGGACCCAGACCAGGTCTCCGGGGGAGGCGCTCGCGGCCGCCTTCTCCGCGAACAACCGGTTGACCTCGATGAAGGTGTTCCAGTTCGCCCAGGCATCGCGCTGAACTTTCTCGGTGTCGTAATGATACAGCGGCCACAGAACACCGTTCGAAAACCCTTCGTAAAAGCGCTTCACCTGATTCGATGTGAGATACACGGGCACCAGACGCAGCTTCTCAAGCTCCTGTTCGATCAGTTTCGTCTGCTCGTCCGTGATGCGGCCGAGCTCCCCGGGCCAGCCGATCCAGAGGGCGTCGGAGTTCCGGTGCGGCCCCTTCATAGCCGTGGCCAGGCCGCCGGCGGATGGGGACACTGTAATCTGGGCGTGCTCGTGACGGACCGTCACGGGAAGTCTGTTCGATACGATCAGCAGTCGCGCCATAATACCTCCATGATTGGATGAAAAAAGGATGGCGGGCAGCTCCAAGACCAGTCTACCTCATCCCGGAAGGCCGGTGCAAACGGCCGCGAATCTGCTCATACAGGCGATGAAGAGGTGTCGGGGCTCGCGGGCAGCGTATTGCGCCATGATAATAAAATGAAAGCTATAATACTGCTGTAGGATGAGCGGACGATGAAACTGTGATACAAATGATCGGGATATGAAATTCCGAGGGGAAGAAGGGGAAGCCATGGAAGAAATGCAGAACGCGATGATCGCCGCCGCCGTCGCCGTCGGCATCCTTCCGGAACCGGCGCTGCGGACGGCCGACAGGCTCCGCGCGATGCTCGACGGGGCGGCCCGTTCCCTGACCCTCGTCATCATCCGCTGTTCCGGCGAACAAGGGGTCGATCACGGACTCGTTCATCGCGGCATGCGGTACATGTTCGCGAAGGCCGTCGAACTCGTCGCTGTCTGGGGCCGATCGAAGGACGGGAAGGTTGCCGTCGCGATCGACCCGCGCGAACTGAAATACCCCGAAGACATCCTGGTCGATCCTTCAATACCTGAAGATATTCAAAAAATCGTCCGGGACTCGGCGGCATCGGCGGACCAGCTTTTCAGGGCGTTCCAGCGCCACGTCACCCTGCGCAGCCAGGAAATCGAAAAGGTCGACAGGACCGCGGAGGTCTGCGCCGCCCTGACCTGGACGGCTCGCATCGCCCTCTCGTGGGCACTGACAGCCGAACTCCACGACCCTGACCGCGAAGGCGGGTCGTGATGATGAACTCGGGAGCGATGGAAACACACAGGATGAAAACATGGATGAACACCTGAATACCGGTTCGAAGTTCCGATCAGAACTTGCCCGTGAACTGCCCATCTGGGTTCGGCGCGGCGTCGTCGAGCCGCAGCAGGCCAGGAAACTCGAGCTCATGTATGAGCTCAGGGAGTTGGAAGGAGAGTCCGCGGAGCTGTTTTCCCGAACGATCATGGCGTTTGGCGGGCTTCTGCTGGGCGGCGGCGTCATGGCGTTCGTCGCAGCGAACTGGGAGGAACTGCCGAAATTCCTGAAGGTGATCATGCTGTTCGCCGCCCTGCTCGGCTTTCACGGAGCCGGCTTCTGGCTCTGGCAAAAACGCGATCAAGAACGGCTCGGCCGGTCGCTGATCTTCGCGGGGTGCCTCGTCTTCGGCGCCAATATCGGGCTGCTGGCCCAGATATTCAATATTCAGGGCGATACGTATCGAGGCTTCGGAGCCTGGGCCGTCGGAACGCTCGTCATGGCGTGGGCGATCCGCGGCGCGAGCTCGGCCCTGCTTGCCCTGGTCCTCTCCGTGACCTGGTATCTGGGCTTCATCCATGCGCATCACGGCCAGGCCGAGACGGACCTGCTGGTGGCCTCCTTCCCCGTTCTCGTCGCCGGCCTCTTCGGCTCCCTGGCCGTCGCCATCCCGTCGACACGCCTTCTGGGCGGAACGATCGTGGCGTATTTCATCGCCATGTCGATGGCGGGAACGCATGGGCCGCATCATCAATCCCCGCTCCCCCTGGGAATGACGATGATTGCCGCGGGCTGGTCCGCCGTTGCCGCCGGGCGCCTGTTCGAGACGGTTGCCAGGACGGCGGCGATGGGGCCGGTCGCCCAGGCCCTGGGCTGGGCCCTGGTCAGCATTGTCGGCGTCGTCATGTCCTTCATGAATCCGTGGAAACACGTCGGAGCGTGTGGGGTATTCCTCTGGCTGATCCCGATGGTCGCCGCGGCGGCTGCCGGGGCGTGGGCGATGCGCCGAAGCCTGTCGCGCAAGCCAGCGACGCCGGATGAACGGACCCAGCTCATGCTTCTGGGGGGATCGATCGGGGCGATGTGTCTCGCGTTGATCGTTTCCCAGCCGGTCATCTCGCCGATTCTCGGAAACCTCGCCTGCCTCGGGTGGGCGGGAGTCTGTCTTCTCAAGGGAATGAACGAGGCGAACCGTTCCTCGTTCTGGAGCGGGGCCATCCTGGTGTTCCTGATCATCGTGGCCCGGTTCTTCGAGTTCGACACATCGCTGATGCAGAAATCCGCCGCGTTTCTCGCCTGCGGCGTCGGGACCATCTATGCGGGAATCAAGTATGAGGCGTATCTCCGGTCGAAAGGGGTGACGGGATGACGTTCGGAAAACTCGAAAAGGCCTTCGCGGCCGCCGTCGCCCTGCAGGTTCTGATCCTCGTCATGGTGCCGATGCAGCAGATCAGATCGCTCGTCATCGGCCGGACGATCGAGCTTGCCGTCGAGCCGGTCGATCCGTACAGCATCATGAAGGGGTATTTCGTGACGCTCAGTTACTCCGTCTGCCGTCCCGAGCGCTTTTCTTCGCGCGGCGTTGACCTGCGGGACGGGCAGACCGTCTACGCGGTCGTCGAAGAGGGGGACGACGGCCTCTGGGTGCCGGTGTCGCTGATGACGTCCCCGCCGCGACATCTCGAACGGGGTCGTATCTTCCTGAAAGGCCGGAGAACGGGCTGGCGGGGCATCAGTTACGGCATCGAAGAGTATTCGATCCCCGAAGCCCGGAGGGGCGACGTCGACCGGGCTCTCCGGCAGCACATGGACAAGGCCCGCGTCAGGGTCAAGGTCGATGACGAAGGAAACGCCGCCCTGGAGTCGTTGATTATAAACGGCGTGGAATATTAATTTTCGAAGTGGATGAAGTCGATCAGGAGGGTGGCTGCGATCAACAGCTTCCTGAGGTTTCCGTCCCACTGCTCGGGGCAGGTGACGGAGAAGTTGTCCGCATCGGTGAACGATTCCCGCAGGAAGCCGGACCATTTCTTCGAGATCGTGCCTTTCTGTACGCCGTTTTGCAGGATATTGAACGTCCAGGGCCGCCAGATCGGCCCGGAAATCTGAAGCAGGGGGCGGTGCGCCGCATCCTCGATCACGTACTCGCGGTTGAAAAACGTGAAATTGCGCTGGATGGCGCCGAGCGGCCGATTGTTCTCGTCGCGGACTTCCAACCGGTGCAGGATGAACGAGAACTCCCTCTTGAGGAACATCAGCGGCTCGCCGTTCGGTCCCGAGACCGTCATCTCGAAGGGCCGCAGCCCCTTGAGGAACATCCGCGCCACCCAGCTGCTCGTCTCGATGGCGCTGGCCAGCGTGCGTTGCCGCCCGTCGATGACGGAGTAGCGGTTTTCCTTCTCCCACCCGACGACCGCCTCGAACATTTCCTTGTGTTGCTTGATGTAAAACGTGGTGTCCGCCATGATGCCGCCCTCCCGAAATGAAAATGTCGCCCTGACGTTCTCGATGCGGCCGGTTCAGCCGCTTTCCGGAAACACGATACCATGAAATGGTGATTTCACTCATGGATGATGCCTGTGTCTCCAGGAAAAAATGAACGCCGGCCCCGGGAAACCGGAGTCGGCGTGCGTTCGAACAGGGGAAAATCAGGACTTGCGGAACTCGGCGTCGACGACCTTTTCGTCTTCGGCGGTCTCGCGGCCGGGCTTGGGGCCGCAGCTTCCGCCGCATCCGGCGCCTTCCTGGGCCTGCTGGGCCTCGGCCGCCTGCTTGTAGATATGCTCGGCCATCTTGTGAGAGGCGGCCGTCAGGGCCTCGGCGGCCTTGTCGATGACTTCGGTGTCGCCGCCCTCGAGGGCTTTCTTCAAATCGCCCAGCTTCGCTTCGATCTCGCTCTTCTCGGCAGTTGGGATCTTGTCGCCCATCTCGCGAAGGGATTTTTCCGTGGTATAGACCAGCGTTTCGGCCTTGTTGCGCGACTCGATGGCGGCTTTGCGGCGCTCGTCCTCGGCCGCGTGCGCCTCGGCCTCCCTGATCATCCGCTCGATGTCCTGCTTTGGCAGGGCCGAGCCGCCGGTGATCGTGATTTCCTGCTTCTTGCCGGTGCCGAGGTCCTTCGCCGAGACGTTCACGATTCCATTCGCATCGATATCAAACGTCACCTCGATCTGCGGAACGCCTCGCGGCGCGGGCGGAATGCCGACCAGGTCGAACCGTCCGAGCGACTTGTTGTCACTCGCCATGCCGCGCTCGCCCTGCAGAACGTGAACGGTCACGGCCGGCTGATTGTCGGCGGCGGTCGAGAACACCTGGCTCTTGCGGGTCGGAATGGTGGTGTTACGGTCGATCAGCTTCGTCATGACGCCGCCGAGCGTCTCGATGCCGAGCGAGAGCGGAGTCACGTCGAGCAGGAGGACGTCCTTCACGTCGCCCTGCAGAATGCCGCCCTGGACGGCCGCGCCCATCGCGACGCACTCCATCGGATCGACGCCGCGCTCCGGTTCCTTGCCGAAATGGTCTTTCAACAGCTTCTGGACGCAGGGCATGCGGGTGGGGCCGCCGACCATGATGATATGGTCAACGCCCTGGCGGGTGAGGTTCGCGTCGCGCAGCGCGTTGTCGAGCGGACCGCGGCAGCGGTCGAGCAGCGGGCTGACCAGCTCTTCGAGTTTGGCCCGGGTGATCGTCATGATCAGGTGCTTCGGCCCCTCGGCCGTTGCGGTGATGAAGGGCAGATTGATGTCCGTCGTCGTCGTGGTCGACAGCTCGATCTTGGCCTTTTCTGCCGCGTCGCGCACGCGCATGAGCGCTTGCGAATCCTTCGACAGGTCGATGCCTTCGCGGTTCTTGAAATCGCGGATGACATGATCGATCAGAGCCTTGTCCATGTCGGTGCCGCCGAGCTGGGTGTCGCCGTTCGTCGAGAGAACCTCGAAGACGCCGTTTCCCATTTCGAGGATCGTGACGTCGAGCGTGCCGCCTCCCAGGTCGAACACGAGGATCTTGCCGTCACCTTTCTTGTCGAGGCCGTAGGCCAGCGCAGCCGCGGTGGGTTCGTTGACGATGCGCTTCACTTCGAGGCCGGCGATCGTCCCGGCGTCCTTCGTCGCCTGGCGCTGCGCGTCGTCGAAATAGGCCGGGACGGTGATGACTGCGCCGGTCACCTTGTCGTTGAGGAAGGCTTCGGCGTCCTGCTTGATTTTCTGCAGAATCATCGCCGAGATCTCCTGCGGGGTGTAGCTCTTGCCGTCGATCGTGACCTTGTGGCTCGTGCCCATCTTGCGCTTGATCGCCATGATGGTGCGGTCGGGGTTGGTGGCTGCCTGGCGCCGGGCTGGTTCGCCGATCAGTCGCTGGCCGTCCTTCGTGAACGCGACGACGCTGGGAAACGCCTTGCCGCCGATCGAGAGCCCTTCCGCACTTGGGATGATGACCGGTTTGCCGCCTTCGACGACGGATGCCGCCGAGTTCGAGGTGCCGAGGTCGATACCGATGATGCGTGCCATGGGTGTGTCCTCCTGTGTGAAATCGCACGACGCCGTCCTGCGACGGCGTGAAGCTGTTCGACCTGTTATTAGCAACGACCGTGCCAACCTGTCGGCATCTATGAACGACTGCATCAGATGCGCATCGCGGCAGCCACGGGAAGGCGCCGCGAGCGGCGGGAGGGCCTGTCCTGAAACGTGCGACGCACAATGCGACGTCGCAGGTCGCGGCTTCTGGTATACTTCCACGACCAATACTGGATTGGAGGATGTGACATGCAGCGAATCCATGGATTCGTCGGAAGTCCGAAGCGGGACGGCAACACGGGCATCCTGATGCAGCGGTTCATGAAAGGGGTCGCCGAAGCCGGCGGCGAGTCGCAGATCCATTACCTCAACATCATGAAGGTGACGCCCTGCCAGGCGTGCGGATACTGCAGGACGCACGATCATTGCGTCATCAACGACGATCTCGCGCCGGTCCTGCTCGAGATCCCCAGGGCCGCGGGCATCGTGATCGGGTCGCCCGTCTACTTCTTCCAGGTTTCCGCGCAGACGAAAGCCCTCATCGACCGGTTCTACAGCTTCCTCAACTCCGATTTCACCCACCGGCTCGGCGCCGGGAAACGCACCGCCATGATCTACGCTCAGGGAAGCCCGGAACGGCACGCGTTCGACACCTCTTTCGAGCTGAACGCCCGGGCCCTGAAAGCCGTGGGCATGAACGTCGTCTCGACGCTCGTCGCCCCGGATCTCCACGAACACGGCGACGTGCTCGGGCGCCACGAACTTCTCGACGAAGCCCGGCGGCTGGGACGGGAATTCCTTAAATAAACGTATTAGTAAATATTCACCGTTTGGGCCGGTGCGCCGGTTCGGAAAGCCAACACATGCAGACACAGCGGACGGAAACGGAACCTTCGCAGACGACGCCGGCCGGGCCGGAAGCATCCGGCGCAATTGCGAGGCGGGCGGCACCCGGAGCGCGCGGGGTCGATCTGACGAGCGGAAGCATCTGGAAGCACCTGATTGCGTTTTCCATGCCGATGCTCGCCGGGAGTCTCCTGCAGACCTCGTATAACATCATCAACGCCGTCTGGGTTGGCAAGTATCTCGGGAACGAGGCGCTGGCGGCCGTGACCGTCTGCTTCCCGCCGCTGTTCCTGATGATGGCGATGGCGAATGGCCTCGGCATGGCCGCCTCGGTGATGGCGTCGCAGGCCTACGGGGCGAAGGACGATTCCGGGGTCAGGGTCATCGTCGATACGGGGGTTGCCCTGACGATCGGCCTCTCGATCGTCTGCCTCGTCGCGGGCCACGAAGGGGCCGAATCGCTGCTTCGCCTGATGGGAACGGCCCCGGACGTCCTGCCGCTGGCCGTGCCGTATCTGCGCCTGTTATCGTTCACGGTGCCGGTGATGTTCGGCCTGTTTCTGCTGACGGCGCTGCTGCGCGGCGTGGGCGACTCGAAAACGCCGCTCTGGTTCCAGACCGGGTCGGTGATCGCGACGATCGTGCTGGATCCGGTGCTCATCTTCGGCCTCGCCGGGGCGCCCCGCATGGGGCTGAACGGAACGGCCGTCGCGACCCTTGTGACCCAGATCGGCGCTCTCATCGCCCTCGGGCTGTATCTGCGCGCGAGACGCCATATCGCGATGCCGGGAAGAGGGCTGCTGACGCCGAGTATCGCCGTCGGCTGGAGATTGCTGAAGATCGGGGTTCCCTCGATGATCCAGCAGGGGCTGGTGTCGTTCGGCATGGTCGTCCTGGTGAGCCTCGTGAACGGGTTCGGCCGGGATGTGACGGCGGCATTCGGCGCAGGCATGCGGATCGACCAGCTGGCGTTCATGCCCGCGATGAGCATCGGCACGGCCGTTTCCAGCATCGCCGGCCAGAATATCGGCGCCAGACTGTTCGACAGGGTCGACCAGGCGTTCCGCGCGGGCGTGGCGATGTGTCTCGTGTCGGGGGGGCTTGCCGCTGCGGTCGCTCTCTTGCTGCCCGAGACAGTCATGCGGGCGTTTCTGTCGGACCGGGCGAGCATCGAGATCGGCTGCGAATACCTCCGGATCACCTCGATCGGCTATCTGCTGTTCTCGGTGATGTTCGTCAGCAACGGCGTCATCAATGGGGCCGGCGACACGATGGCGACGACGTTCTTCTCGCTGCTCGGCCTCTGGATCATCAGACTCCCGATCGCGGTCGCCCTTTCGCGGGCGTGGCACCATCAGAAAGGTATCTGGTGGGCGGTGGTCGTCAGCTTCGGCGCGGCCATGACCGTCAGCCTGCTGTATTACAGGTCGGGACGCTGGAAGCGAGTGTTGAAGAACGCGATGCCGGCGGCGCAGCCGCAAGTGGACAGCCCCGGATGAGCCTCGTCCCGGACGAAACGGTGCTTCTCATCCATCCGCCTACGGTGCGCGCCTGTGAGCCGCCGGCGGGAATCGCGATGCTGGCGGGCGTCCTCCGGGCCGCGGGGGTGGCGTGCCGCCTCTGGGACGCCAACCTCGAGGGGCAGCTGACACTGATCCGGGAGTTTCCGGCATCGGCGGAGGTCGACACCTGGACGAGGCGGGCCGCGAGAGACCGTGGCGAACATCTTCGCCGACTGCGCGACGGAACGGCGTTCGCAAATCCCGATACCTACCGCCGGGTTGTCGGGGACCTGGATCGCCTGTTGGAAAAAGGCCCATGGAGGGGAACCGGCCGTCATCTGGGCCTGGTCGATGCGACGGACGACTTCCTGCGGCCGACACGGAGCGCCGACCTGCTCCGGGCCGCGGCGCAGCCGCTGGATGACCCCTACGTGGCGGCGCTCAGGCCTCGGTTCGAGGAGATTCTCGAGGAGAAGATGCCCGGGGTGATCGGGATCTCCCTCAATTATCTCTCGCAGGCCCTGAGCGCGTTCGCCTTTGCCGGGCTCGTCCGTCGCATCGCGCCGCGAGCCCGTCTGGTGGCGGGCGGCGGCCTCGTGACGACCTGGATGTCGCGCCCCGGCTGGCGTTCGCCCTTTGGCGGGCTGTTCGATGAGATGGTGTCAGGCCCGGGGGAGACCGCTTTGATTCGTATCGCAAAAAAGAAAATATCATCTGATGTTGAAATCGGAACGCCGGTTTCGACAAGGATGGCAGACGTCGCTCGTCATGCCGCGTTCGATCTCCTCCCGCTTCCCGACTACTTATCTCCGGGGGTGGTTCTTCCCGTGTCGACCGCGTCCGGATGCTACTGGCGGCGCTGTTCCTTTTGCCCGGAAAAGGCCGAAGGAAACGCGTGGCGGCCGGCAGAGCCGCGGGCGCTGCTGCAGGACGTTCATCGCATGACCGAGCGGATGAAGCCCCGCATGATCCACTGGCTCGACAACGCCCTTTCCCCAGCGTTTTTGCGTGCTCTGCCCGTGAATCCTCCGGGGATTCCCTGGTTCGGATTCGCCCGGTTCGAGTCGTTCCTTGCCGAAGACGGCGTGGCGGAAAGCCTTGCGCGCTCGGGCTGCGCGATGCTCCAGCTCGGCCTCGAATCCGGCGATCAGGACGTTCTGGACGCGTTGGGCAAGGGCATTCGGCTCGACGTCGCCGAAGACATCCTCGCAAAACTTCACCGGGCGGGGATCGGCACATACGTCTATCTGCTGTTCGGAACGCCTGCCGAAGATGAAGCGGCCGCCCGTCGCACCCTTGCCTGGGTTGCCGGCCATGCCGGGACGATCGGTTTCCTCAATCTCGCCATCTTCAACCTTCCGGTGTGTGCCGAGGAAACGGCTGGCCTCGACATCAGGCCGTTTTCAGAAGGGGATCTATCCCTGTATCTCGAATTCACTCATCCCCGCAGATGGAACCGCGGCGCCGTCCGTCGCTTTCTCGACGCTGAATTCCGCCGCAATGCGGCGATACGTCCCATCCTCCGTCGCGATCCGCCTTTCTTCACTTCGAGTCACGCTCCTTTCTTTTCGCTGGGATGAGCAGACACGGACCGGAACTCCCCATGCACGCCTGCACGGTTGCGACATCTGCGATGTGGAGGTAGTCTGGTGCGAATATGGAAATCGTTGTCGTGTTCTTCGTCATGGTGCTCCTGCCGGCATTCATCTATCTCGTAACGGCCGAGGAGATCGATGACTCGTTGAGTCACAAGATTCCGAGCGAGACATCGACCGATGCTTCGTCTCTGGAATGTGCGGACGACGTTCCCTCGTCCGATACGAAATCCCGAAAGCATCCGCGTCGAACGAATGTGGCGGATGAAGATGCCGGAAACAGACGGAGCACGCATCTGGAACGTCTTCGTTGGGTCATCCACAAGATTCTTCTCGTGATGCTCTTTCTGCTTGTTGGTATTTCCGTCATGGGCATCGGGTTTCTGGGGCTTCTCGCCATGTTGCACATTGCCGACAACGGACTGAGTGCTTTCCTGGAAATGCTGCTCCTGATCGGAGTGGCGTTGAAACTCTACGAACATTGGCCCCTGCTGCGCGTTCCCGATGCGGTGAGCGTGCAACCGGATGAACGTTCGCGTACGGATGCTCCGGTTGGCATCGAGCCGGCAACACGCGATTCGACGATCGTCATCGAACAGCGAACATTCCTTGGGACGCTGCTTCGGGGAATTCTCGCCGTTTGCGGCAGCATCGTGATCGTGGTGCTGCTGTTGCGCATGAAGGGCATCGAGGCGATTCCATCCTGGGTCATCACGGATGCAATCATCGGCTTCATTGCCGCCGCCGTCCTTATCCGGCATGCGAAAAGCGAATATCGCATCGATACCGCTGCGCGAACGATCGTACATGAAGAGATGACCCCCCTCTTCGTGCGCAGGCGGAATATCGCGTTCAAGGAGATCGCCGCAGTCAGCGTGCGCGGCATGCAGAGAGGATGGCCTCTTTTATATCGATACTACTATATGGAGTTCCAGGTCGTTCTCGTATTCGGCAGCGGCCTCGTGTTGCCTGTCTTCGACCCGGTCAAGGCCACCGATCATCTTTTTGCGATTCTGGAACGGGAACGCACCCGTGCCCTGGAACTGGCGGACCTTCTCGGGTGTCCGGTGTGTCCCTGGCGCCATCTCGGTGAAATTCCCTTCTACGCATGGAAAACGGAAATCTCCAGGCTCAGGGACGCCTCGGAGCATCCGAGCGATCTCGAGAAATCCCTGCTGGAAACGTATTTTTCCAGTCTCGGCCTCGGCATGATCGAGCCAAAACAGGTGAAAGCCGATATGACGACCAGATTCGAAATGTTCATTCTGGCGCTGGTCGTCGCTTTTTTCGGCGTGACAACCTGGTATGCGGTGAGCACGGAGTGGAAATTCCTTGCCGAGAATCCGCGTGTTCTCTATCTGATCCTGCTCGACTGCACGTCCATCGTCGTCACCGTTTTCGGTCTGTGGCATTTTCTCGTGGATGAATACTATGTTTTCGATGTCGATGCCGGGGCTATCGAGTATCACTCCCGATGGGCGTTCTGGAAAACCCGGCGATTGATCGGTTGGTTCGATGACATTCGAGACATCCGCATCAACAAGGTCCTCTCCCTCTCTTCGCCGAAGCGTCAGTTCGCCGTGGAAATCATGCTGGTGAACGGCGACCGTTTCCTCGTATCCGACAAGTCGCCGACACCCGGCGTTCCCGTATTCCGGGCTTTTGTCCTTACCCGGTTGCTCGGACGCAGGATCATCGACGATCCCGACGCCTTCGAGAATGGGGTTGGGGACATCCGACCGATCGACGATCCGCCCGTACCGAAGCCCAGGCTCAGCGGGACTCCTTCCTGGACGCCGACGGGGTTGGGCGGAATTCTCCCGCCTCCCGCCCCGGACATACCCGAGCCGCAGGGGTTTGGTGGACGACGAAAAAAGTCGCACCGGCGGAAAAGACGAAAATGAACGATATTACCAGATATTTGAAGGAACCATTTTTTCGATCGCGTCTTCGTGCGGATCGTTGAGCGCCCACAGGAAATCCAACCCCGTGAGTTGTTCGATCCGGTCGATGCTCGTGAGAAACTGGCGCGGCGTTTCGGTCCCTCGAACGTTCTGCGGAACGAGGAACGGGAGGACCCGCACGTCCCGGCCGTCCTCGTCGATCACGATCTTGTAGAACGCATCGGGGATCTCGACCCGCGAGCGGCTCCTGTCACGGTCGTTCGCTTCGCCGAGCAGCTGCCGGTCATCGTCGAACACCGGCCCCGTCAGGATCCACACCTTGCCGAACCGGGGCGCCCAGACGTCCGACTCGAGCCGCTCGAGCTTCTGCCAGACGCGCCTGTTCAGGTCGGGCTCCATGGGGACGATATTCGTCAGCAGAAACGTCTCTTTCTGAGCCTCGAAGCCCAGCCGGGCGGCAATTCCTGCGTTGGGTGCGAGATGCCCGCGGTCGTATCCCGTCGAGGTGAACTCCTCGTGGCGGACTCTGCTCTGGGTGCGTGGATCGGTCTCGAACTTCGACGGCCGCTTCCCGGCGGGGCCTTTCGCCGAGCCTTCGAGACTGTAGCCGACCCACAGGGGGTTTTGTCTGAAATCCGAGTATCCTGCGACGTATCCTTGGTTGCGGAGTATCGTCAGCGTCGGGTCCTTCTGTGCCGGTCGCGGAAGACCGGCGTAGACGAGGCCGCGTTCGGATTCGGTCTGCCGCTTCGCCTCGATTTCGGGCGGCCAGCCGCCTTTGGACGGGGGCGGGGCGCCCCGGTGAGGCCAGAAATGCCGGACGCCGACGGCGAGGCAGACGAGGGCGATGAGAAGGAATAGCCACGGCAGAACTCGGCGGAAACGCGATTTCGGCGATGACGTTTTCCCGACCTTCGAGGCTTTTGACATGACGTTGAAGCGTGTCTCCCGGTAAGTATATGAAGTGATATACAAAATATGCTGCCCGTCGGCATTCGATACGCCGCTGATACGTTCTATGGTAACATGGGGCGGAAACGGAGATGCCGGACGGTTGCGGCGGAGACATCGGGAGTCGGAATGGACGCGGAATTCTGGTGGCGACTTGATCTGAACAGCCCCATCGCCGATATCAGGCGGATGGCCGCGGTTCAGATGCTTCTCGATCCGCCCCCCGCCTCGGCCGCGGCTGAACTGGCGGACATCGCCGCCCGCGAGGACGATGCGGAAACGCGGGAGATTCTCCGACAGATCATATCTGGATTCGCCGGAGGCCCGGCCGGACCAGCGGCGCTATCCGACCCTGGGCCGGCCGAAACGAAAGGCCCCTGGGCGGGGTGGGCCGGCAGCCCGGCGCAACGTCTGGAATGGCTCGGCCGACTGTCCCCGGAAAAGAGAAAAGAGCTCGCCGGAGATGCTCCCGAGCGGCTTTCACGCGAACGGCATCCGCTCGTCGCCTCCGCGATGATCCGCATCTTCGGGCGGGCATGGCCGGAACGCAGCCTCGACACCCTCGTGCCGTACGTTTCGCAGGACAACGTCCCGGTTTGTCTTGCCGCACTCGAAACGCTCCGGCAGCGCAAGCCGGACCTCCTCCTCCCGGCCCTTCCGGCCCTCCTGACCTCCGGCAGTCCTCGCGTCCGAGGTGCCGCGGTCAGGGCCCTCGCGGAGGTCGACCGCGATGAGGCGCTCGCGCACCTGGAAGCCCTCCTCCTCGACGCCGACCCGTCCCGCCGTCTCGAGGGCCTGCGATGCTGTTTCCACGCGCGGTTCGAAGACGTGATGCAGCTCCTGCTGAAGGCGATGGCCGTCGAAACCGACCCCAGGCGCCTGACGGCCTACGGGACGCTGTTCGAGATCAACCCCTCCCTGGAGGCTCCGTTCAGACTGTACGAACTTTCCGAACGCGCGTCACCCCAGGGGGCCGAGGTGCTCAAGCGCCTGGTCGCGGCGTCCTGCCGTGCCGTCGGAGCCACGCTCCTCTCCCCGGCCGATTTTCAGAAATATCGCGACCGCCTCCAGGAGTGGATCGACAGGCGCGCCGCGGCCGGACTGGCCCAGGATATCGTTGCCCGGTCGGCGGACGGTCGCGGCATCGATCACGAGTTGACGGTGATGATCGAACGCGCCCGGAATCGCCCCGTCCTGTGGAAGGCTTTGCAGGATCTTGCGACCCTGCCGATGCCCCCCGCCGCCCGCGCTCTCTTCGTGAAGGCCGTTGGCGGCGCGTCTCCGGCCTCCGGCGAATCGCCTCTCTCCGCGCGCCCCGCGGAGGCAGGCTCTGCTCCCGCGACGGCGAGCCCGGCTCCGCCCGGCAGAAACGCGGAAGCCGTGAACGCTTCCTCGCCGACGGCGGCCCCCCCCGCCGGGGAGAAGCAGGGAACGCCGGCCGACAACCTCGAGCTGCTCGCTCTTCTCACCCCCGACGACAGGGAAAAGGCCAGCCGGGAGATCGTACGTATATTATCTGCTATGGATAAAACGTCCCCCGCTCTCGTCGCAGCCGCGTTTCGCGCAGCGACCAGGTGTTCGGTCGAGACCCAGGCCCCCTCGGCGCGTCGGGCGCTCAACGGTTCCGACCCCGGCGTCGTTGCGGCGGCCGTCGAGTATCTCGGAAAATTCGCCCCGGACGACATCGAACCGCTCCTCGGTCGCTTCCTGGCCTCGACGGAACCTCGCGTCAAATCGGCCGCCGTGCGTGTTCTCCAGCGCTCGGATCCCCTCCAGGCCGTTTCGGCTCTGAAGACGATGCTCCGGAGCAGGCAGATCGAACACCAGAAACTCGGGATCGCCAGCCTCGTGCATGTCGAGTTTTCCCTCGTCAGGGAAGCTCTCGCGGAGCTGCTCGAGACGAACCCGCCGGGGGACCTGCTCGAGACGGGCCTGTGCCTGTTCCAGACGAACGCCGATCCGGAAGGGGTGTATCGCCTGTATCTCCTCGAAAAACGCCTGCCCGTCGAAGCTGCCGGGTATGTTCGAAAGACTCGGCGTGAGATGATGACCTTTCTTGCCGGTTCCGGCCGGCTTTCCCATGACTTCGGCAAAGTCGAGAGCGAACTGCAGGAACGGGCGGAACGGGAGTCGAAAAAACGGACGACGACCCCTCCGGCGTATGCGTTCAAGATACTTCAGAAGCAGATTCCATCCTCAGACCCTCCGCCCCCTCCCCGCGGGGACGAGTCGAGCCGCCAGACGGTCGTGGCGGCGGTCGCCGTCTTCGTTGTCCTCGTTTTCGCTGCCGTCGCCTGGAACGTCATCCCGGGGACGGGCGGCGAGTCCCTCTCTCAGACCGCGTCCCGATCGGCGTCTTCGATCCCGGGAGGCCGGCTCCAGATCAGGCAGGTTGACGGATGGGTGCGTGAAGAACGTTCGTCGGCCGACGAGTTCAAGATCGAGGCCGAGACCGGCGAAGTCTTCCGCGTGCCCTGCCGCGATTACGACCCTGTGCCGTCGCTGGGAAAACGATTCAAGGGGGCCCTCATCCTGATGCGGAAGAACGATGACGGTTCCTGGTTCGCCAGACGGGCCGCCGCCGCCGGTTTGCGGTAGCATCGGGCGTGTGCTAGGATACCCCCGAAAGGCGGTCACCCCCAATGCCCGGACTCACCCTGACGATTGAGAACAGGCCGAACTGCGTCATCGTCCGGCTCGACGGATACCTCGACGGCGAGACCGGACTACAGCTCCAGCAGCTGCTCGAAGGGCTTCTCTGCCGCGGCGCGCGCGGCATGGTTCTCGATTTTTCGAAGTGCACCAGCATCAACAGCCTCGGCGTCTCCTGTCTGCTCGAGATCGTGATCCGGATCGTCGAGGATTTCGGCGGAAAACTGGTTCTCGTCGGGTTGAACGAACTCCAGCGCAGGGTCATGGTCCTGTCGGGAATAATACCTATGTCTATATCCGCGCCGAATCTCGACGAGGCGTGCCGTGCCGCCGGCGGCGAGGATGGCGGCCCGGGTGGCGACCGGTAACGTTCCGGCATCCGGATGAACGTCGAAGGCGGTTCTCTCCCGGCCAGGCTTGTCCGATGGATCGCCGTCTGTGTGTTCTTTTTCGCGTTTCCGCTGTTCCTGATCAATCTGGGAATCCGGCACGCCTACGAACGGAACTGGAATCTCCACGCGGCGGCGGTCGCCCGGCGAACGGGCGACATCCTGGAGCGACTGCGCGCCAGAAGCGAGGAAACCGCGTTCGCCTACAGGGAGCTGAAACGACTTGGTGAGCGGATCGACGCATCCGCCGACCCGAAAAAAGCCGCCGCGGTTCTGTGCGAAAAATTGGAACGGCTGGCGCCCGGACTGTTCGAGATCTTCGTTGTCGATCACGGAAAATCGGTTATCTGGCCGCCCCGCCTTCCGATGGGGGTTTCGGCGTATCAGATCCGGCAGTTGTGCAGGAATATCGGAAGCGACGGCAGCGGGTTCGTCAACAAGGCGTTCCTGAAGAAAAATATCAATCTGTTTACATACTTCATCAGCGACGCTCCGCCGTTTCTCGAACTCTCGTCGATGCCGATCCAGGAGCGCGTCGTGGAAGTCAATCCGGCGGGTCTCCGCACGTATTTCGGCTTCTGGTTCGGCAGGCGTGTCGGGCTTCTCGGGCTGATGAACAGAAACGCCTTGCGCAAATGGCAGTTCCAGAAACTCCTGATTGCGAAGGCAAACCGCAGGAAATCCGGAATCAGGTTCGGCATTTCCCGGTTCGGCGCCTCCTCGCCCGTCGCCGAATCGCGCGAGAGCCAACGGCGCCGGGAAGCGCTGGCTTGGCTCGAAGATTCCTCCGAAGACGCCTGGTGCGTACGCGATAACCGGCTGTTCATGAAACTCCCGCTCGACATGAACTGGCGGCTTTGGGGAGAGGCGGCTCTCGACGTGTCCCACCGGGGCGATACCGTCCTGTCGCGAAGCGGCGCGTTGTCCGTAATCCTGCTCCTTGGCCTTTCCGGCCTCAGTTTCGGCCTCTTCGTGGTCGGCTGGAAGGTGCCCATCGCCCTCCGGCTCAGGCTCATGGTGCTGTTCTCGATGGCGACGGGACTTCCGCTGTCCGGTCTGGCCGTCATCGGCTACGACAACCTTCAAAAGACCCGGGACGTTCTGGTCGAATCCGGACGGCGCCAGCTCCAGGAAAGCCTTCGGGCGATCGAAGGCGGCTTCCTCCGGTTCGGGCGGGGCTACGCCTCGCGCATGACGAGACTCCGGGACGAATGCTACCTGCCGGGGAAAGTGTTCGACGTACAGCGGTTTGCGGCCAAGCTCGGCCGAATGTCGAAGGAATTGCAGGCAAACACCCCCGTCGTCATCATGAAGTCTGGAGCGATGATCAGGCCGATCGCCCTGTCGGATCACAGCGGCGAGCGGGAAACCCTGCTCGAAGCCATCGGCACCGAGTTGATACGCCGATACAACCGGGCCGTCGGGATCCCCGAGGAGGAGAAGGAGAAGATCGTCTTCGCCTCGCTCATTCTGGACGACCGAACGGCGCGCAGGATGATGACGGGGGTCATCCGCGCGCGCGGCCAGGTGACGCATCTCAACTACGGCGACGGGGACAAGTTCATGTACATGAATTTCATCCTCAACGCCTCCGGGGGCGCCGCCGGCGCGTTCTTCCTCACGTGGACGCCCCGGGATCTCGCCTGCAGATATCTGCGCGAGAACATCCTCCACCGCCAGCGCCTCGTCCCGCACAGCCGGTTGTTCGCCGTTCACGACTGGCAGAAGAGTTACACGATTCCCGAGGGAGCGCACGGCGTCCCCTGGCTGAAACGCTTCGTCGAGCGGCTGCGATCGAGACGCACGGAACTATATGAGGAAATATCATTCGACGGCGCCAGGTGGCTCGTGGGCGGCGTCCCGGGGCGCGATCTCGAAGAATACTCGCTCATTCAGGCCCTGCCGCTCGATCGGCTGACGGAGTCCGTGGACGGACTGCGCTCGGACCTCCTGTGGGGCGGGGCGCTCTGCTTCCTCCTCTCGCTCGGCGTTGCGGCGGCCCTCGCGCGGCAGATCCTGCGCCCGGTCGCCGTGCTGACCTCGGGAGTCGATGCGATGCGTAACGGGCGATATAGAACCCGGCTCCCGGTGCTCGACCAGGACGAATTCGGTTCCCTGACCGTCTCGTTCAACCAGGCCTTGGAACGGCTCGAGGAACTGTCGACCGCGAAAGCCTTCCAGGAGCGCCTGTTCCCCGCCGATTCCCTCCTGGTCGGCGGAGCGTCCGTGACGGGCATTTGCCAGACGGCGACCGAACTCGGCGGGGATTATTTCGACTACTTCGATATCGGAGAGGGACGCATCGTGATCCTCATCGGCGACGTCGCCGGTCACGGCGCGGGCTCGGCCCTCCTCATGGCGATGGCGAAGGGGTTCGTCTCGGTGGAGAGCCGGCGCGATCCCGACCCGGCCCGCGTGCTGACGGGACTCAACGAGATGATCTTCACGGCGATGAGCCGCCGGCTCATGATGTCGATGTCCTACGGTCTGCTGGAGGTCGAATCAGGCCTGCTCAGGATCTGCAACGCGGGACACTGCCCGCCGATGCTCGTCAGAAAAGGCGCGACGGCGGCCTCCGAACTCTCGACCGGCTTTGGATACCCGCTCGGAACACGGCGCAATGCCGTCTACCGGTGCGAGGAGACTCATCTCGAGCCCGGCGACCGCGTCTGGTTCTTCACCGACGGTTTTCCGGAAACCATGGGCGTGGGTGATGAGCCGCTCGGCTATTCGGCTCTGGCCTCGCTCGTCGCCAGGGTCGAGGGGGCCGACGGCAGGTCGCGATGCCGCGAGCTGCATCGCACCTGCACGGCCTTCCGGGCCGGAAAGCCCCAAGCGGACGACATGACCTGCATCCTCCTGGAATACCGGGCGGGAGCGTGACGCTTACCAGCCGAAGAAAACCTTCGCGCCTCCGATCAGGAGAATCGCGACGACGGCGAAGACGAGCTTGGCCTTGAGTTCGTTCGGGTCCTGTTGGTTCATATCGAGGTCGGACATGGGAGCCTCCGTTCAGACAGCGTCTGCGCCGTTCGCGCCGGAGCGCAACGGTACGCAACGGGCTGGAGGCGGTCGTCTCGGTACAAGACAAAGCCGCCATCCGCGTTCAGCGAATGGCGGCCCGACCATTCTTACAGCCTTCGGATGAGAACCCGAACCCTTCATCTTGAGTATAGCGTAAAACCTCTCCCGATGCAAGAGAGCCCGACAGAGCGAAGGTTCAGGGCCGGAAAAGTAAAAAATCGACTACGATATACAAGATCCGACGCCGGCGTGCTTCGGGACGGGGCGGAGCGCAGGTGAAAACGGTCAGGAGGAAAACGTTTCGAGGCGCTCGATCACGGACCGGGTGATCCAGGCCGGCGTCGATGCCCCGGCCGTGACGCCCACGGTTTCCGCGCCCCGGAAAAACGCGGGGTCGAGCTCGCCCGCCGTTTCGATGTGAACGGTGCGGACGCCTCTCGCTTCCGCGATCTCAGCGAGCCGTCGCGTGTTCGCACTGTCCCGACCGCCGACGACGACCATCGCATCGACCTCGGAAGCGAGCCGTTCCACCTCGGCCTGACGGTTGGATGTCGCCTTGCAGATCGACTGGACGATGCGGCAGTCGGCAATTCGTTCGGAAACGGCTTTCGCGATCAGGGCATACTGCTTTTCGTGAAACGTCGTCTGGGCGATGACGATCGCTTTCGGCACCGCCGGGAGCGTTCCGACCTCCTCGACCGAGGAGATCACCAGGTGGTTGCCCGGGGCGAAACTCTGCAGGCTCAGGATTTCGGGATGACGCGGGTCGCCGACGATGACGACGAAATAGCCCTCTTCGGCTGCCTTCTTGATGCGATTCTGGCTCGAGACCACGTGGGGACAGGTGGCGTCGACGACCGTCAGGCCGCGCGCGCGCATTTCCCCGATCTCTTCGATGGGCATGCCGTGCGCGCGGATGATCATCGTGCCTTCGCCCACCGGCCGCCAGTCGGCGATGCTCCGGACCCCTTTGCTTTCCAGTTCGGCGACGGCTTGCGGATTATGGATCAGCGGACCGCAGGTGTAGATCGGCTTCCCGTCACAAGCAGATTCCGCCGTGCGCAGCGCCATGTCGATGGCCCGTTGCACGCCCATGCAGAATCCCGCCGTCTTCGCGAGCTTGATGCGCATCTTTCCACCGCTTCCTTCCGGTAAGATGCCCCATCATAGCCGGTTCCCTCTTCCCTGCGCAACACCGCCCCTATCTGGCGAACGGACCGGGAACGAGGTATACTTTCCGGGAGATTGGATATCGGAGAGAATATGGCGCACCATACGATGAAAGGCGCCTACGCACGCCTGAGCGAACGCCTGAACCGGCATCCGCAGGGCGCGCCTCCATCCGACCTGCTTGCCGCCATTCTGCGCATGCTCGTATCGGAACGCGAGGCGGAGTTGATCTCGCTTCTGCCGCTCAGGCCCTTCACCGTCTCGGCTGCGGCCGGACGCTGGAAGATGGACGAGGCGGGCGCGGCGGGAGTGTTGAACGAGCTGGCGCATCGTGCCCTGCTGGTCGATATCCCGGGACCCGACGGCTTCGTGTATGTCCTGCCGCCCCCGATGGCGGGCTTTTTCGAGTTTTCCCTGATGCGCGTCCGGGATGACCTCGACCAGAAGGTGCTCAGCGAGCTGTTCTACCAGTATATCAACGTCGAGGACGAGTTCATCAGAAACCTCATCGTCGGCGGAACAACGCATATCGGCCGGGTCTTCGTCGACGAGGAGGCGCTGCCCCCGGGACCTGCGCTCGAAGTTCTCGACTGGGAGCGCACCTCCCGCATGATCGCCGACGCGACGGCCATCGGCATCGGCACCTGCTACTGCCGCCACAAGATGGAGCATCTCGGAAAGGCCTGCGATGCGCCGCAGGAAACCTGCCTGACGCTGAACATGGTCGCCGACTCGCTGGTTCGGCACGGCCATGCGAAAGCCATCTCGAAAGACGAAGCCATGCGCGTGATCGGAATGAGCCGCGAGCATCACCTGGTCCAGTTCGGCGAGAACGTGCGCACCGGCGTGAACTTCATCTGCAACTGCTGCGGCTGCTGCTGCGAGGCGCTGGTCGGATTCAGGAAGTTCTCGGCGCTCACGCCGGTTCATCCCGCCCCGTTCCTTCCCGGACTTGCCGGTGACGGGCTGTGCCGGGCGTGCGGCCGGTGCGAGAAACTCTGCCCGGTGAACGCCTGGACACTGCATGACGGCCGGCCCCGACTGAATGCCGAACTCTGCCTCGGTTGCGGCGTCTGCGTGCGCGGCTGCCCCTTCGGCGCATTGCGCCTGTCGAGGCACGAGCGCGGCCCGATCACCCCGGTCGATACCGCCGAGCGGGTCGTTCGCATGGCCGTCGAACGCGGCAAGCTTCAGAATTTCATCTTCGACAACCGGCTTCAGTTCAGCCACCGTGCGATGGCGGCCCTGATCGGCGCCGTCCTGCGCCTGCCGCCGGTGAAGCGGGCCCTGGCGACGAGCCAGCTCGGCTCAACCTACATCGACCGCCTCGTCGAGCTCTCCCGCATCCCGGTAAAAGAGTGAGGAAGGCCCTTCACACTTCCTTCATCGCTCCGGATCTGATCCAGTCGGCGAGGCGCCGCATACCCTCCTCGATGCCTACGCGGGGCTCGTAGCCGAGGTCGCGGCGGGCGGCGGTCAGGTCGAACCAGTGGGCGGTCGACATCTCCCGCGCCATGAACCGGGTCAGCCGCGGTTCGCCGCTCAGTCGGAAGAGCCCATAGACGAGCTCCATCGCCCCGCCGATCAGCCAGCCTATCGTGGGTGATATAGAACGCGTCAGCGGCGGCAGGCCGGCGGCACCGATCATCATGTTCACGATGTCCCACAGGGGCCGCGGATCGCCGTTCGAGATGAAATACGCCTTGCCGGCGATGGGCGAGCCCGGCTCGAGCCGCTCCGCCGCAAGGATGTGGGCGTCGGCGGCGTTGTCGACGTAGACCGTGTCGACCTTGTTCTTGTTGTCGCCGATCATCACCAGCCGGCCCGCTTTTGCTGACGCGACCATGCGCGGCGCCAGGTGATTGTCGCCGGGTCCCCAGATCAGGTGCGGCCGCAGGGAAACCGTGGCGAGCTGCGGGCCGTTTGCGGCGAGCACGAGCTTCTCGGCGATCGCCTTCGTCTTCGGATAATGGGTTTCATAGTGGTCGGAATACGGCACCGACTCGTTCGCGTTCTCCATGTCGTTCCCGTCGAAGACGACGCTCGGCGAACTGGTATAGACCAGCCGCCGGATACCGAGCTGTTTGCAGGCCTCGACGACGTTCGTCGTGCCGACGACGTTGGGCTTGTAATACTCGTCATACGAACCCCAGATGCCGGGCTTCGAGGCGACGTGAAACACGAGGTCGCACCCTCGGCACGCCTCGAGCACGGCGGCCGGATCGGCGAGATCCCCGTTCACGCACTCCACGCCCATCTGCTCGAGTTCCGGATACCGGCCCCGCGAAAAGCTCCGCACCGGCAGCCCCCGCTCGCGCAGCATCTTCACGATCGCCTTTCCCAGAAAGCCGCCGCCCCCGGTGACGAGGATTTTGCGGGAGTCCTTCAGGCCCGGATGCGGTAATGGATCTGCGTTCATCTGGTTTCTCCTGGGAATGTTCTTCATCGGTTGACGTTCGTCGAAGAATATCACGATTCAAATGCGTCGAGAAGAAAAACGGGCAGTCCCTTCAGGGACGGTGGTGCTGGATGAAAAAGATAGTTTCAAACGGTATGTGGCAGTACAAAAAATGCAGGAAGCGAATTCGGCATTGTCAGGCCGGTGATTGTGCGCGAACGATTTCTGACGCCCACAAGGCAAGCTGTTCGCGGCCGATCTTGGCGTTGTGCCGGACATCCACCGGAAAGGCGGGGTGGAAAAGAATTCGGGTGATGTCACGGGTATGGGAGTGCGTGGCGCCGAGCGCCCGCAACTCGGTTGCGAGGGCCGTTTCATCGAGGGCGCCGGCGCTTTTCTCGAGCTCGACGCAGAGGACGGGGGTCTGACTGCCGCGCGGGCCGATGCCGACCAGGGCGGTGCGGAACACCTTTGGATGCTGGTTAAAGACGGCCTCGCAGGGAATCGTGAACAGCGTGCGGCTGCCGGTCTCGACGCGATGTGCCTTCCGGCCGCAGAACCAGAGCCTTCCGGACGCGTCGATGCGGCCGCAGTCGCCCATGCGGTGCCAGATCGTCCCGTCGTCGGCGCGGATCTTCGCCAGCGCCGTCGCCTCGGGACGCTTGTAATACTCGCGGGTGACGATCGGGCCGCTGACGGCGATCTCGCCGATCTCGCCGGTCGGCAGGACGAGGTCGTCGGACCAAGCCGGAATCGGATCGTCCGTGATGCGGATGATGCGGACGGTGACTTCCGGAACGGGGCGGCCGACGCAGGTGCCGCCGCCGCGCGCGGTTTCTGCGGCCGTCTCGCCGAGAATCTCGTGGCTGCCGATGCTGCTGACCGGAAGCGACTCGGTCGCACCATACGGCGTGTGGATCTGGGTCGATTCGGGAAGCATCTTCTGAAAGCGTGCCAGGACGTCGTTGCGCGCCGGCGCGCCGCAGGAGATGACCGTGCGGAGCGTCGGAAGCTTGATGCCGTGCGCTTCCCCGTAGCGGCTCAGGGTGTTGACGAGAGCGGGCGAGCCGAACATCACGGTCGCCCCGTTGTTCTCGATCGCCTCGATCAGCTTCACCGGGTCGGCCTGGGCCGGCTTGGTCGCATCCATGTCGGGAATGACGACCGTCGTGCCGAGACAGACGTCGAGAAGTGCGAACAGCGGGAACGTGGCGAGGTCGACGTCGTGCTCGTCGAACCGGTATAGTTCCTGGATGAACCGCACCTGGTGGGTCAGGATGTTGTGGGTGTAGACGGCGCCCTTCGAGATGCCGGTGCTTCCGCTCGTGAAGAAAATCGCGCCCATCTCGTCGCCCATATCTTCGATGGGAAAGGGCGTCGCGTCGGCGTCGCGGACCTGGGCGAGCGTGCTGCCCCCCCAGAAGAGCCGCGTCCCTTTCGTCACGCAGATGCGGATCGAGGCAGGCGACCAGCGCAGGAGTTTGCGGGCCGCGTGCGCCTTCGTGACGCCAATGAACGCTTCGGGCGCGGCTTCGCCGAGACATTTGCCGAGATTGTGGATGCCGATGCCCGGGTCGATCAGCACGACCACCGCGCCGAGCTTGAACAGGGCGAACGTGACCGCGAAGAACTCGAGGCTCGGCGTCAGCATCAGCGCCGTCCGCATGCCGCGCCGGACGCCCAGCTTCTGCAGGCCGCGCGCGTATCTGTTGCTTTCCTCTTCGAGCTGACGAAACGTCAGATGGGTGTAGGAAACCCGGCCATCGCCGTCGCGACCGTGCGGGAAAACCACCGCCCGCTTGCTCGAAAGCCGTTCCGCCCAGTGCCGGACGAATGTCGCCATGTTGACGGGAGTGGTATGAATATTCATATAATAATAATCAGTATATTACACAAATCAGTGCGTGTGTTCGAGAATGTTTACGGGCTTGTCGAGGTTTTCCTGGACGGCCTTGAGGATTTCCGCGTAGTGCGGGCAGGGAAACCCGATCGGCGTGCCGCGCTTCATGCAGGAAGCGAAGGCGATAGCTTCGACCCCGCGCTCGATCATCATGCTCACCCGTGGAACGACATTCTTTCCGGGACAGCCGCCGCAGGAGACGAACCCGGCGATCTCGCACGGCCCGTTTTCCTCGAACGCGCCCTTCCCGCGGGCGGCGAAAACGAAACATGCCGAGCCCGGACACATGCTCTCCGTCTGCTGACAGCGGATGATGCCGACCTTCATGGGTCAGACCGGGTGTCTGGTGAAAAAGTCGCGCATCAGGCCGATGACCTTTTCGCCGACGTCTTCCAGCAGGTAGTGTCCGGCTTCGGGGAACGAGTGCGTCTCGGCTTGGGGCAAATGTTTACGCCAGGTATTGAAGAACGCCCGCCGGAAGATGAAGTCGCGCTGGCCCCAGCAGATGAGCGTCGGCGTTTTCCGGAACTGTGCGAGGCCGCTTTCGATTTGCTTGATCGTGCCCCATGAGGGGTCGCCGGGCCTGAGCGGGATATCCTGCACGAAATGGGTCGTTGCGACCCGGTTCGCCCACGAATCGTAGGGCCCGGTGAAAGCCCGCCGCAGTTCCTCGCTGAGCGGGGTGCGGGTGCAGGTGCGGGCCGCGATCTCGGCGAACGCGTTGAGGCCGCGGTTGAGCCATTCCCCGAGTTTGCTGTTGCGGAAAATCCAGAGAGGCCAGGGAAACTCCATCTCATCGGGCAGCGGAAAGGCGCCGGTGTTCATCAGCACCAGCCGCTTCACCTGCAGGGCGTGCCGGTTCGCGAAGCCCATGCCGATCGCGCCGCCCCAGTCGTGCAATACGAGGGTGATGGGTTGCGTGACGCCCAGGTGAGCGATCAGGGCCTCGAGATCGCGGATGCGCTGCTCGAGCGTATAGGAGTACCGCTTCGCATCGGGCTTGTCCGACAAACCGCAACCGATATGGTCGGGGACGATGACCCGGTGGTCGTGCCGGAATGCGGGAACGAGCGCCCGGAACAGAAAGGACCAGGACGGGTTGCCGTGCACCATGACGATCGGCGGACCTTCGCCCTCATCAAGATAATGCTGCCGAATGCCGTTGTTCTCGAACCAGTTGCTCTTGAACGGGTACAGATGGCGGAAGTCTTCTATATGAAAAGGTTTATACTCGCTCATATCGTATGTCCGTTACCACCGCCAGCCCAGCATCATGCTGTTCAGGCCGCTTCCGATGCCGATGAAGGAAACCTTCAGGCCCGGGTTCAGAACGCCCCGCTCCATCGCGATGGCGGCGGTCACCGGCAGAGAAACGGTGCCCATATTGCCGAGGTAGGGGAACGTCGAGAAATCCTTGTCGATCGTGAGTCCGAGCCCCTGGAGAATCGCATCGCGGTTCGCGGAGGCGACCTGGTGGGAGATCAGCCGGTCGACCTCGCCGGCCGCCCAGTTCATCTCGGAATAAAACGCCTTGCCGATACGCGAAATGAGTTCGCTGCCGTGCTTCAGAAGGCCGATCGCGTTCGTCTCCATGATCTGCGGCGCGCGAGGCGGAACGTGGGTGTCCGCGCCCCAGCGGCACATGCGATGATGCTCGGGCGCGCCCATGGTGACGGCGCCGAGCAGTTGCGGCCGGCCGGGGCCGTACGAGCCGTCGCTGAGGACGACGCCGACCGCGCCCGAACCGCCGGTGAGCGTGGCGAGCGCACCCTTGAAGAACTCCATCGTGCCCTCGGCGAGCATGCGGTCCATCATGATGGTCGTGATCTCGCGGGCGGTCTCGCAGGCGACGACAATCCCGGCTTTGATCTGGCCGAGCTCGATGCGGTTCGCCACATCGATGATGCCGGTCATGACGCCCAGACAGGCGTTCGACACGTCGTGAATCACCGTCGATGCCTTGACGCCAAGCTGCGCCGCGACGCCGCAGGCCGTGGCCGGCTCGAAGTTGTCGCGGCAGACGCCGCCGTACACGACGGCCCCGATCTCTTCCTCGGGAATGCCCGACTCGGCGATCGCCTTCTGCGCGGCCTTCGCGGCGCCGTCGGAGTTCAGGTGCCCGGGGTCCCACCAGCGCCGCTCGCGGATTCCCGTCAGGGCTTCGAGTTGGCCGGGCTGGAGGAACAGTTTCTTGTACAACGGGGAAAGCCGTTCCTCGATCCAGGTCGAGGTGATGATGTTGTGCGGCAGCTCGTAGCCGATCGATTCGAGAAACACGCGGCTGAATTTCATGGGGTGACGAAAATGCCTTTCTGAAGGCCTCGCGACTGGCGCCTCGCGGACCTCAGAGGCCCGGAACCAACCGGATGGCGAATTCCCTCATGTTATATATCACGCGGCCGTCGACGTGCAAGTATCCTGAACCGCGAACCAGGCGCTGTTCGTCGTCGACCGCGTCGATCACGGCTTCCACCGTCACCAGGCTGTTCGTCGGGATGATCTGGCCGCGATACGACCAGGAGTGGCGCGCGCCCGTCGCGAACGGCTCGAAATGCCACGGCCCGGCCGGAAGCGTGTCTTTCCAGCGGTGCAGGGCCGAGGCTTTGAGCAGCTGCAGGAACGCCTCGAGGCCGAGCGAGCCGGGAATGACCGGGTCCTGGTAGAAATGCGCCTTGAAGAACCATTCGCCGGGGTCGACCCGCTTCGTACCCCGCAGGAAGCCCAGCCCCTTCGGCCCGCCGTCGGGCACGAACAGGTCGATCGAGTCGAGCATGCGATACGAACGTGCGGGAAGCGCGAGGCCGTCTTCCGGCGGCTGATGCGCGTCCCCGGGGTGCAGTGGAGCGGCGTCCGGCCAGTCGGGCGGGGGAACGTGGCGGCCCGTTTCCGCTGCGGTCGGGGTGTACAACTGCGCCCCGCGGATGCCGACCTGGTTGGCCAGCGCGTCCTCGGTGAAGAAGCCGAACACTGTGTCGCCTTCGTAGACCGTCCGGCCCTGGCGCGTGACCTTGAACGTGTAGCCCTGGATGATCATGCCGCCCGACTGGGCGACCTTGGTGACCGCGATGTCGGCGGTGAGCGTGCCGGCGTCGCGCCGCAGGTCTTCGTGCAGGATGGCGTTGCCGTCGAGGTTGCGGAAATGCAGGTTCTCGCGGCTTGTCATGGCCGAACCCATGTAGGCGGCGAGCCAGCCGCAGACCTGGAGCGGGAACTCGAGGATGACCGAGAACGGCATGCTGTTCTGCCGGTTCGCCCGGAAATACCAGGCGTCGGGCGGTACGTCATACTGGCCCTGGACCGTTCCGCCGGCGGCCATCTTGAGCGCCGGCGCCGTCAGGGCGGTGATGCGGTCGAGGAACAGGTAGGGCGGGCCGGGCAGGCGCGCCAGGAACCGGTTCGCGTCGAACTCGCGGTAGGCGTCGCCGAAGCAGAGCGAGGGCTTGCCGACCGCGTATTCCAGGATCTGCTGCGCCGTGAAGAGTTCGCGGACCGGCGCCGCGACGTTCGGCAGAGACGGCGGGGCCGTCTGGACAGCGCCATCCGGGCGCCGACGGCCTACTTCCCGCGTCGTGCCGGTCGTGAAGACCGTGGCGGCGCGTTTCGCGGCCCAGATCGACTCGACCCGCTCCCGGGTCGTGTTGGTGAGGCGGATGGACATGTCGAGGCACTGGACGATCATGCGGCCGTCGGCGAACATCAGCGCGTCGGCGAGCGCGTAAGGCTCGGGATCATACCCGATCTCCTTGATCGTGATCTCGTACAACGCCTTCTTCGTGCCGGGAATGACCTGGCCGCGGCAGCGCAGGCGGCTGCGCACTTCCGGAATCGGCTCGAAGCTGCTCTCCGGCGACTCGGCGAGCCAGCCCATGCGCAGCAGAAACACGCGCATCGACTGCATGCACGACTCGTACATCAGCGTGCCGGGCATGACCTGGTCGTCGATGAAGTGGCTCGTCAGGAACCACGCGTCCTTCGGAATGTCGATCTCGGCTTTGATCAGGCCGCGGCCGAACCGGCCGCCCTTCGGGTCGATCAGCGTGACGCGGTCGATCATCGCCAGCTTGCCGGCCGGCAGCGTCTGCGGGTTGCGGACGGGAAGATTCGCGAAGTCAGCCCCGAACGCGGCCGCGAGGTCGCCCCGGCGGAGGGCCGCGATCGCCGTGTCGTCGAAGGACTCGACGCTCATTGGGGCGAGCCGGTCGAGCTCGGGCGGCCGCTGGAGATGCTCGATGCGGACGTCGTCATCGGTGAGAACGATGCCGCGCCCGTCGTTGAGTTGCTTGTCGGTGAAGAAGCCGGCGCAGCCGTCGCGCATCGTGATCAGCCGCCGCCCTTCGACGGTGCCGTCGAACTCGAAGAAGAACAGATACGTGTCGGCCTGCCGGATGAACCGGTCGACGCGAATGTCGTAGCGGACCGTCATTCCGGGGCGGGGCAGGGGGCCGTGGAACGTGACGGTCGCGTCGAGCAGACGGTATTTCGCGATGCCTTTCGTCTTGAAGTCGATGCCGAGCCAGGCCGAGAGGAACAGGTCGGCCTGGCCCGCCTCGACCGCGAGGCCCGTAGGCATGCGGTCGCCGTCGAGATACCACGCGCCCGGCAGCACGTCGTGCTCGGTCGCAAGTTCGCCGGATGTGAGCGACCCCTTTTCCCCGCGGCAATACAGGATGCGGTCGACGAAGTTGAGAGGCTCGTCGGGCAGCCGGACCCGCGTCGGGTAGGAATCGATCTCGGCGAAGAAGGGGCCGAGGGCCTTTCCGATCTTGCCGATCGCGAACTCCATCGAGCCGGCCCGGTCGAGGAAGACCGGTCCGGCCGTTTTTGGGGGGTGCAAAGGCTGGATAACCGCAGACTGAGTCGCAATATATGATTGATTATTATATGTATGCGTGTGCTCGATGTCGTGCCCGCCCGCCTCGGAAGCGCCAAGAACAAGTTCCAAGGCTTTTGCCTGGAGACGGAGGATCTCGTCGCTGCGGCGCAGAAACGCCTCGTGCGCTGCCGCGACCGCCTGTTGCGCCTCCAGCCAGCCCGCTATCAGCCCGTCCGGCGAAGAAAGAACGGGAGCGGCTGCGATTTCCGGAGAGACCGGCGGGCGCATGTCCTGAGGCGGTGGGGCGGCGGGTGTGACCGAAGGTCTGGACGGCATGGGCGACTCCTGGATGACCGGGCTGACGGGCACAGGCGGCTTCTCGGTCTGCGCCGGCGGCCGGGACGGTATGGAAGGCTTGGGTTGAACGGCGGGCGGGGTCGGAAGAGGCGGTGCGACGGGGCGGCTCCGCTCCGGGATCTTCCCGAAGCCTCGCTCGATCGGAATCGTGATGACGGGCTTGGATGGGGAAAGCTCCGCTGGCGCGGGCGATGTTCCTGCATGCAGTGGGGCGAA
>DAOSOK010000034.1 GCA_035373905.1 Candidatus Ozemobacteraceae bacterium
ACCCAAATTCAACATCTACGTTAACACCCCCAACTGAACATACAAGACGAGTCGTTTATTGAGCAGGATTACGCCGGTCAGGGTTACGACTCTTCGTCGTCACCGTCTGTATCGATGCCGCGGTCGATGCCGAGGAGTTTCATCTTCCGCTGGAGGGTGCGCCGGGAGATTCGGAGCACTTTCGCGGTCATGGATACGTTCCGACCGTTATTCTCCAGCGCCTGCGTGATGATGATGCGCTCCGCCGCCATCAACTGATCCTCGAGACTGCCGGCGACCGGAAGTCCCTGGCCAGCCGCATCCGGGCCGCAGGGGCGGTCGGCGAGATTGGACGGCAGATGGGCCGGCATGACCACCTTGTCGGCGAGGACCACGGCCCGTTTGAGGACGTTTTCGAGCTCGCGGATGTTGCCGGGCCAGGAATATCCGAAGAGCAACCGGCGGGCCGACGCGTCGATGGTGGGCTGGGCTTTCCCGTTTTCGCGGGCGAACTTGTCGAGAAAGTAGTCGATCAGCAGCGGCAGGTCGCCCTGGCGCTCGCGCAGGGGCGGAAGCGTGATCGTCATCTCGTTGATGCGGTAATACAGGTCGTGGCGGAATCGTCCTTCGCGCACCAGGGCCGGAAGATCGCGGTTGCAGGCGGCGATGACCCGGATATCGATGTCGATGGGTTTCACGCCGCCCACCCTTCGGATCTTCCGCTCCTGCAATACGCGCAACAGCTTGACCTGCGTGTGAAGCGAGGTTTCCGAGATCTCGTCAAGGAAGATCGTTCCGCGGTTGGCGATTTCGAAATATCCCGTTTTCTGGCCGACCGCGCCGGTGAAGGCGCCCTTTTCGTAGCCGAACAACTCGCTCTCGATGATCGAGTCGGGAAGGGCCCCGCAGTTGACGGCGATGAACGGTTCGTTTGCCCGAGGCGAATTCATGTGAATCGCGTGGGCGACGAGTTCCTTGCCGGTCCCGCTTTCCCCTTGGATAAGAACCGAGAGGGTGCTCGAACTGATGCGCTCGACGCAGGAAAAGATCGACTGCATCTTTTCCGACCGGCCGATCATGCCGGTGAAGACGGCTCCGGATTCTGGCGATGCTGCCTTTTCCGCACCTCCCGAGCCGGCTCCGCTCACCTCGTAGACGTTGACCGGGGAAAACTCGAAAATGACCTTGCTGGAGATCTTTTGCACCCAATGCGGGAGCACGCTGGCCAGTTCCTGGATCTCGGCGTCGCGCATGCCGAGCCGACGGCCTTCCTTCCAGATCAGGGCGGTCAGGTCTTCGGGACTCATATCGAGGAGATCCTCGATGTTTTTCTCCATCAACCGGTTCAGAACGTTCAGCCAGCCGATGTATCGTTGTTGCGTCGGCTCGGTTCGCGCTTCGGCCAGACCGATGTCGCTCAGCAGGCGTTCCCGCATCGAGGGCGGCATGGCGATGCCGAAATTGACTTCCTGTTTCTTCGGAAGTCCGCACTTCCAGTGCTCGAACAGCCTGTCCAGTTCCTTGACGTCGCGAGGCGCGATATCGGAAAAGAACTGCGTCGCGATATCTTTCAGCCGCCGGGCGTCGTCCATCGATGACCGGCCTCAGTGCGTTCCGGCGGCGGCAGGCTGGGCTGCGGGCTCTTCGACGGCCGGCATGTCGGGCGAGATGACGGGAACATCCGGAGTCGTCGCAGCCGCAGGAGCCTGCGCCGGCGCCGAAGCAACGGCGGTGGCCGGCTTCCGAACCGCCGGAATGACGTCTTTCTTCACCGGGGTCAGGAGGTTCGCCGGAATCTGGCGTTTGAATTTTCTGAGGAAATGGATCGCCGTCTTGTTGCCCGGCTCGGCTTCGAGAGCCTTCATATACGCATCGGCGGCGGCTGCGTTGTCCTTCGCCTCGCTCTTCATCCGGCCGACCCACTGCCATGCCTCGGCATTCGCCGGATTGGCAGCCGTCGCGGCCTCGAACTTGGCGAGAGCCATCTCCTTGTTCCCCTGGCTGTAGAACAGATACCCCCATTTTCGGAGGGCTTCGGAGAGGAACACGGTGATGATCGATTTCTTCTTCGTATCCGGGAATTGCCGGAGATACTCCTGCCAGGCCACGGCTTCCTTCGCCGGGAAGTCCATCTGCTGGTAGATGCGGGCACGGCGGAACAGGAGCTTGGCGGCTTTCGACGGATCTTTTTCGAGCAGATAATCGATCGACTGCAGTTCGCGATCCAGCTGGGCGCGTTCGGACTGGCCAAGGCGCAGTTCGTTGCGGGTTTCCTCGTCGATTCGCCCGAGAACGCGCATTTCGGCCAGAGGTTCGGCGCAATCCTCACCTTCGCAGAAATCGGCGCTGACAGGGTTCAGGGTGCCGCATTTGAGGCATTTGTTCAGGGCGTAACCGCATTTTTTACACGTAATGTCCGTCAGTTCGGCGAGCGTTCCGCACTGAGGACAGATTACCCGGATGGCAGAAGACGGAAGAGCCGTCAGAAGCATTACAGCCAGCAGCAGGATCGTCGATACGATGGAAAAACGCATGTTTGCCCTCCAGATAGTGTTGTCGCCCTCATGCGGGAATGCTCCGCATCATAGTGGTGCTTTGGCCGCCTGTCAACCGATCCGGTCGACGTAGAAGTCCCAGAAACGCTGATCGGATGCCGGCGGGGCGCCCGAAATGTCACCGGCTTTCTCGCTGATCATCAGTCTGCCGGGGTGAAGCTCGTCGAGCACCGCGATGACCGGTTGCACTGCCTCGGCGTCGGAGTCGCTTTTCCCGCGCCTGAAGACGTGCCACTCCCGCCCGTCGTGGCAAGCGAGATACTCGTTGCCTCTGGCCGCGATACGCCAGAATTTCGGCGCCCGGTAATGGAACTGCTGATACTGGGCCGCGAGAAACGCTCTCGTGAGGATGAACCTGAGGGGAAGAGGCGACCCGAGAAACGACTGCCAGCCTTCCCGGATGAGAGCGTCACCGTCGCCGTGAACCTCTTCACGGGTTTCGACGCCGTTGTCGGACGTCACTTCGGCAGGGTTCGTCCAGAAATAGCATCGATCGGGTTTCAGCCCGATACTGCTCAGATCCTGGCGTACGTCTTCCGAGTCGGCGAACAGCTCAAGTCCGTGCCATTCACGTCGGCGGGCTTCCTGGCACAGACCGTCGAACATTTTTCTCGCCACGGCAGGCTGCCTGAAGTCCGGGTGGATGCGCCATCGGGGGACGCTGCCCACGCCGCTGCATTTCTGGATCAGATCCGCATACCCGAAAATCATCCGTTCGCAACTCAAAACCCAGGATGACCCCGGGGAACGGCCGACGATTTTCTGGTGCATGCGGCAGGTGGCTTCGTCGTCGAACCAGCCACCTTCCAGCTGCTCGAAACAGCGATGCATGTCCACCAGCGAAGAGGCGTCTTCCTCGTAGGAAATAGCCCTGAACTCGAACCGACGTATGAGATCCATCATCATGCGCCCATACTAGCGGAAACCCCTCGTCCGTTCAAGGGTTCCCGCTTCCTTTCAAACCTCATCCTTCAAACGTCGAACATCAAAAAACCGCTTCCGAAGAATCCTTCGGAAGCGGTTGATCTGATGTTCGCTTACTTCTTGCAGCTGCTCTTGCAGACCTTGCGGAAGTGACCCTTGGTGTGGGAACCGTCGCTGTTGTAGTGACCCTTCACGAAGGTCTTGCACTTCTTGCCGGTGACGGCCTTCTTCACGGCGACGCCCGCATCCATGACCTTGTTTTGGGCCGCGTCGAACGCCTTGGTGCCGGCCTTCTTGCCATTCTCGAAGCCTTTCTTGAAGGCATCGCCAACTTTCTTGAAGAAGCCGGGTTTCTGATGGCACCCGCCCTGGTGCTGGCCGCACTGGTCGCTCTGACCGGACTGACCGCTCTGACCGACTTGCCCCGCCTGGCCGCTCTGGTCGTGCTGTCCGCACTGGCCGGACTGGCCGCTCTGGCTGGAATTGCCGGCGAAAGCGACGGGGGCGATGGTGAGGGCGCCGATGACCAGGGCCGAAAGGATCAGGTTCTTCTTCACGATGAGATTCCTCCTGTTAATTTTTTCGTTGTGCTGATGTTGAACTTCGGAACTTGATGTGCCTAATCAAAGCAATTCATGTACCAGGTTCAGCCTTCACATAAATCGGCAATCTACCGATAGTTTGACAGCAAAAACGTTCCGGCATGTCAAAAAACCGGCATGACGGGTGATGAAAAATCAGCCGCACGGAGGCGAAATGAACTGGTTGCGACAATCGATGAGCGGTTTGATGGATGACAGCCTCGCGGCTATCGTTGTCGGGCTTGTCGTCTTGCTTGTTGGGGAACTGACCTGGAATGGTCTTCTCAGGAGAATGATGAAATATTCTCCCGATGGGAAGGGATTGCTGGCCAAGCTGGCCGGCGCCGTCCGGTGGCCGGGGCATCTCCTCATCGGCCTTCTGGCGGTCGATAGTGGTTTGCACCTGTCGCCGTTGTTCAAAAGTCGAACAGCCTGGATATCGACATGTGAGCTTCTGCTGCAATTGAACGCCGTCCTTCTGATCGGCGAAGCGCTGTTTGCGGCCGGCATCGGCTATTACCTCCGGGAACGACGCGCCACGGAAGTGCCGAGTATCTTCGAACAACTGGTGAAGGTCGTTGCCTACGTGATCGTCGGCCTTTCGATCCTCTCGACGGCCTACCGGGTCGATATCACCCCGCTGCTGACGACGTCGGCCGTCTTCACCATGGTGATCGGCCTTGCCCTTCAGGATGTGCTCGGAAACCTGTTCTCGGGACTCTCCGTTCACTTCTCGCCCCCGTTCAAGATCGGTGACTGGATCAAGGTGGCCGGCTACATGGGGAAAGTCGTCGAATCGAACTGGCGCGCCACGACGATCCGCATGACGACGCGTGACCTGATCACCCTTCCGAACAACGACATCGCCAAGAAGGAAATTCACAATCTCATGCTCCGGCCGGGGTTGCTGTATCGCGATTTCACGATCGGCCTCGCCTATGAAGCATCGCCCGACCAGGTCAGGAAATCGCTGATCGGGGCGTGTTCGCAGGTAGGCGGCATCCTGAAGTCCCCGCCCCCGCAGATCTTCATGGAACAGTTCGGGGACTTTTCCATCTCGTACCGCATCCGATACTGGATCAGCGATGCCGACTACCCGCCGACGATCCAGGACCAGCTGCTCTCGAGAATCTGGTATCGCCTCAAACGCGACGGAATAACGATTCCCTTCCCGATCCGCGAAGTGTACACGCACCCGGAAAAGGATCTCGCAGGCGAGATGATCGAGCGGAGACTCGGGTTGATCCAGAACGTCGATTTCCTCGCCGATCTGGAACGAACGGACAAGTCGTTTATCGCGGAACATATCAGGGAACAATGGTATGAAAGCGGGGAAGAGATCGTCCGCAAGGGCGATGCCGGAACGGATTTCTACATCATCGACCGTGGGGCCGTCGGCGTGTATCTCGGGGAAAAATCCGGGAAGAGTGTCGCAACGTTGCGGCATGGGGATTTCTTCGGGGAGATGTCCCTGATGACGGGAGAACCGAGATCCGCCACGATCGTGGCCGAAGAGGAAACCCTGCTACTGACCCTGACTCGCGAGACGATGAGCCATTTATTGCACGAAAACGCCGCCGTGGCGAAGCGTCTGAGCGAGTCGCTCGCCGAGCGGATGGCCTACAACAAGGAAGCGGGAGCCAGAGTCGCGCAGGAAACGGCGGACGGCCCGGCAAGGGAACGGTTGAAACGGAGCGCCGAAGAGGCGAGCGTCGAGATCTTCGACCGGATCAAGCGGTTTTTCCGGCTCTCCTGATCGTTTGACGAGCGGGGCTGGAAAAAGTATAATTCACGACATCCGTCGGTTGCGACGGGCATTCCGGAGTTGGAGCATTGTATGACGAGGCTGTACAAGAAGTTCATCACGTCCTTCACGATGCAGGTGAAACGGCGATATCTCATGCTTCTGAAAAAGGACGCGGTGGCCGACGGCCTGAGACGGCGCCGGGGCGAGTGCAAGGGGTGCGGCGAGTGCTGCAAGGCCTCCTTCAACTGCCCGTTCCTGTATAGGCACGGCGAAATGCTTCTCTGCCAGATTCACGAGACCAAGCCCGAAGTCTGCAAGACCTACCCCTTCAACGAGCAGGACGTCTTTCCCCACACGGTCGGCAAATGCGGCTACTACTTCGTGAAAGACGAAAACGAAGACAGATAATATCTACCGATATACAACGACGCCCGGCAGGCTCTTCTGCCGGGCGTCGTTCTCCTTCTTGTGTTTTACCCCTTCACTGGTCACCGGATACGGTGAACTTTGATCATGTTCGTGTTCCCCTTGACGCCGAGGGGGACGCCGGCGACGATCACGATCGTGTCGCCCGGTTTGGCCAGGCCTCGGTCGCGCACCGTCGTTTCGGCGCAGACGATCATGGCGTCGGTGTCGCGCAAATCCTCGATCAGGATCGAGCTGACCCCCCAGGAGAGCGAGAGACGCCGGCAGGTTTCCGGCTTCGGAGTGAGGGCGTAGATCGGGACGGACGGGTGGTATTTCGAAACGTTGCGGGCGGTATTCCCGCTGTGGGTGAACGGAACGATTGCCGTCGCGCCGATATCGACGGCGGATTCGCACGCGGCATGGGCTATAATGTCCTCTATATCATGCTTCACTTCGGGAAGGAGCGCTTCGGTGGTGTTCCTGGAGAGACGCTCGGCCTCTGCCGCGATCGCCGCCATCGTCCGGACGGCTTCGACCGGGTAGGCCCCGGCCGCCGTTTCGCCCGACAGCATGATCGCGTCCGTGCCGTCCATGACGGCGTTGAACACGTCGGTCGTCTCGGCCCGGGTCGGGCGGGGGTTGGACATCATCGACTCGAGCATCTGGGTCGCCGTGATGACCTCGATGCCGCGTCGCGTGCAGCGGGTGATGATGTGCTTCTGGATGGCCGGCACCTTCTCGATCGGCATCTCGACGCCCAGATCGCCTCGCGCGATCATGACTGCGTCGGTTTCGGCCAGGATCGCCTCGAGATCGTCGATCGCCTCGGGTTTTTCGATCTTCGAAACGACCCGGATGGGGGAAGGGCCGATCAGCTGCCGGAGCTCACGCAGATCCTCGCCGCGCCGGACGAACGAGAGGGCCACGAAGTCGAGTTCCTGGGCGATCATGAACTTCAGGTCTTCGCGGTCTTTCGCGGTGATCGTCTCGACAGACAACTTCGCCCCCGGCATGTTCATGCCCTTCTTCGTCTTGAGGACGCCGCCATCGACGACGGTGCAGGCGACGGCGTCCGGGCTCTTCGATGCGACGCGCAACGTGAGGTTGCCGTCGTCGAGCAGGATGGTGTCGCCGGGATTCAGGTCTTTGACGAGGTACGGATAGGAAGTCCCGATGCCGCTTTCCGAGCCGGGCATGTCGGGGTTCTGGCTCAGGGTGAACGTCTGCCCCGCCTGCAACGTGACCGAGCCGTTGGGAAACGTGCCGATGCGGATTTTCGGGCCGCAGAGATCGCCGAGAAGCCCGATATGCCTTCCGAGGCGTTTCGCTTCGCCACGCACGATCTCGATGAGTTGCCTGTGGCTGTCGTGCGAGCCGTGGGAAAAGTTCAGACGGAAAATGTTCACGCCGGCTTCGATAAGCTTGCCGATGATATCCGGAGACGACGAGGCCGGGCCGAGGGTTGCGACGATCTTCGTTCGCTTCTGCATGTTCAGTTCCTCCCACGTGGTGTCGGTTCGTCGCAAGCATAGCCGACGACGGACGCCCCTGCAAGCGGGGAGTTGGAACTTCCCTCTTCACGCTTTTCCCGAATCTGCCGATGAAGGCGGATGGGACAATATCATCCGCGGGAGGCGACGACATGAAAAGGCTGGGATTGGGGCTCATGCTGGCGTGGCTGTCGGCAGCGGCGCCCGGCGTCGCGCTCACGCTCGACACGCTGCCCAACTACCAGGATGCCGGGATGCGCCTGTACGTCAGCGGCACGCAGAAACTTCAGGAGCGTGACTACGTCGGTGCCGCCGATGACCTGCGCCAGGCCGTGCGCGCCCGCCCCGACATGGCCGAAGCGTTCCACAACCTCGGCTTCGCGCTCGAGAAGACCGGCGACATGAAAACCGCCGCCGCCGCCTACGAACGGGCGCTGGCGCTCAATCCGAACTACGCCTCGGCCCTGAACAACCTCGGCTTCCTGCTCGCGACGCTCGAAGCCGACGCCCAGCGCGCCATTCAGCTGTGCCAACGGGCCGTCGAACTCGAGCCCGACTCGGCGAACTTCCGCGACTCGCTCGGATGGGCCTGTTACAAAGCCGGCCGCCACGACGAGGCGATCAGGCACTTTCAGGCCGCTATCCGCATCGACGGGAACTTCTTCAAGTCCTATTTCAATCTCGGCCTGTGCGAATTCACCCGGAAAAACTATGCCGAGGCCGGCCGCAACTTCATCGCGGCCCTGAAGCTCAACCCCGGTTACATCCGGGCCTACCTCCCGCTCGCCGAGTGCTACGAACGAACCGGACAGAACAACAAGGCGATCAACGTCTACCAGCAGGCGCTCACCAAGACTCCCGACGGCTCTCCCGTGAAACGGCACGTCGAGCGCAAGCTCAAGCAGCTCAACAACAATAGCAGATCCTATTATTTCGCGAACGTCAAGTCGATCCAGGGAAGTTCGAAGCTGAACGAGTTTCTGCGGCGCAAGGGAAAAGGCGGCCGGCTCGGCGATTACGACGCGAAAACCGAAGCGATGGAGTCCTCGACGTCGTTCACGCCGGTCAGCGCAACCCCCGGTGCCGACACCCTGGCTGCCTTGCCCAGAGGTTCGGAGGTCGATTTCGGGACTTCCGCCATGGCATCCCGGGCCCCCGCGGTCCAGCGGGCCGCTCCTGCGCCGTCTTTCCGACAGAGCGCCCCGATGAGAACCGCAGAGTTGTCCGTGAACCAGGAACGCTCGCTCGAAAAGCGATACGCCCTGTGCCAGTCGTATCTCGACCGCGGCCTGATCAACGAAGCCGCGGCCGAACTCGAAAAAATCGTTTCCGTCGCCGGCGACTCCGGCATCGGTCGCCAGGCGCGAAGTCTGCTTCTGAAAGCGCGGAAGGAACTCGATGAGAAGAATCTCGAGTCCGCCCGGACCCACCTCGACATGGGGAAGGATTTCTTCCGTGCCGGGAAATACGACATGGCAGAGAGCGAGTTTCGTAAGACTCTCGAACTCCATCCCGAAAACGCCGAGGCGATCAAGGACCTCGCCCTCCTTCATTACAACCAGGGCCGCCTGAGGGACGCCTACGAGGAGTGCAAGCGGGCGATCGCTCTCGACCGCGGCCTGAAGGAAGCTTACATCGTGCTTGGTTCCCTGTATTCGAAGAAGGGGCGCGTCGACGATGCGGTCAGAACGCTGAAGCGCGTTCGCGAGGTTTCGATGAAGCGCGATGCCGTCGACGATCTCGCCGAGCGGATGATCGCCTCGCTGACGGCCGGTTCCTGACCATGCACCTCATCGAGGACGGCGGCGTTCTTGCCGCTTTCTCCGAGCGTTCCGACGGAGACCTGGGGTTTTACCGGCAGGCTCCCGATGTCGCGGAAAAGGCCTGGCAGGCGCTTCCGGTCGTTCGCGACCGCGGTCTGTCCGCTCCGTTCTGGGCGACACAGGTTCATGGAACGTCCGTTCACGGCGTGGGCGCCGGGGCGATGCCGGGAAACCAGGGCGACGGGGACGCTCTCATGACCGCCGAACGCGGGGTTGCAATCGGCGTGTTCACGGCCGACTGCCTCCCCGTGCTGATCTGGAGCGATAAAGCCGTGGCGGCCGTTCACGCGGGCTGGAAAGGCGCGCGCAGCGACATCGTGGGGCATACGATCGACCTGCTTGCCGAGCGGTTCGGCGTGGCTCCCGCATCGTTGCATGTCGCGATGGGCCCCTGCATCGGCAATTGCTGTCTCGAACTCGGCGACGAGGTTCCGCCGTCGTTTCGAGAGGCGGATGAGGGCTATCTGGGTTTCTTCACTCGCGGAGTCAGGTGGCATCTGGATCTGCGCGGGTTGAACGTGGCCCAGTGCCTGCGCCGGGGCGTGTCCCTTGGCCGGATCAGGCATGTGAACGACTGCACGCTGTGTCTGCCGGGAACGTATTTTTCCTATCGCGGTCAGAAGGGCCGCCAGGGGAGCCTCTTCTCGTTCGTGATGCGTTCGTAGGAAGAAGCGATAACGATCAGAACCATGTCCGGAGGAATGCGATGATAAAGCTTGGAGTCAATATCGATCACGTTGCCACCATCCGCCAGGCGCGGCTGGGGCGTGAACCCGACCCCGTCGGGGCTGCTGCCCTTGCCGAACTGGCGGGCGCGGACGGCATTACGGTTCATCTGCGCGAAGATCGGCGCCACATCCAGGACCGGGACGCGAAAATTCTTCGCCAGACCGTCCGGACGCGACTCAACCTCGAGATGGCCGTGAACGAGGAGATCGTCAGGTTTGCGACGGAACTCAAGCCCGACATGGCGACGCTCGTTCCCGAACGGCGACTGGAAGTGACGACCGAAGGCGGCCTCGACGTGGCCGGACACTTCGACCTCGTGAAATCCGCCGTCGAGCGGCTACAGAAAGTCGGCATCACCGTGAGCCTGTTCGTCGATCCGAACGAGGCGCAGGTCGAGGCGTCGGCGAAAACCGGGGCGACGTTTGTCGAACTCCATACCGGGCGATATGCGGATGCGATGAGCGAAGCCGAACACGAGGGCGAACGACAGAAGCTGTACGACATGGCGGCACGGGCGAAAAAGCTTGGGCTTCGCGTCAACGCCGGTCACGGCATCACCTACTGGAACGTTCATGACCTAGTAGGCATGCCGGGACTCGAGGAGTTCAACATCGGTCACAGCATCATTTCCCGCGCCGTTCTCGTCGGTCTCGGGAGGGCCGTTTCCGACATGAAGCATGCGATTCGCGAGGCGGAGCTTCCTGACCGGACTTGACGCCGCCCCCGTTCATTTTGTGCGGAAACTGTTAATTCTTCGTCCCCGGCTGCCGATGAATCATCCGTAGTATTTGCCAAGCTGTGCAGGAAAAAGGAGAACCCTATGCTGAGAACGGTGATGTCAGCACGATACAGACGGAGCTTCATGGCCGGCGTCATGCTGATGATGATGTTCACCCTGTTTGGGTGCACCACCGGCGTCAAGAAGGATCCGGGACTCACCGATTACGAGGCCCCGACGATTCCTCAGAACGTCGTTGGAATCGGCAAGGAAAAGGCCGTTTTGCTCACCTGGAGCTCGAACACCGAAGCTGATCTGGTCGGATACCAGATTTATCGGTCGACGAACTCGGGCGGGCCGTTCACATTCATTGCCACGGTCGGAAAACTCGCGGCACCGACGTATCTGGACAACGACAACCAGAACGGCCTGGTGAACGACCAGTATTACTATTACAAGATTTCCGCGTTCGACACGCAGGGCAAGGAGTCCGACCTGTCGAAGACCAACGCCATTCAGGCCCGTGCCGGTCTTCCCGTCGAGGAACGGCCGCCCCGCGTGGTCAACATCAAGGTTCGTTCCAGCCGTGACAGCGTCTACATCGCCTGGGACAAGGTGACCGGCGCCCGGATCAAGGGCTACAATATCTATCGCGGCCTCTCGACCAGCGCGGGCGGCGTGCAGTGGGTATCGTCGGTTCCCCAGGACACTCCCGGCTTCATCGACACCTCGGTTGTGAAAACGTCCGCCGAACAGTACACGTACGTGATCCGCTCGTTCAACGAGCAGTATACCGAAAGCGAAAACTCGGATCCGGTCCAGGTCACCTTGCGCTCGGGCGACGACACGATTCCCCAGGCGCCTTACGACGTGGCTGTCAGCAATGACACCGACCCGGTGATCTCGTTCCACAAGCCGATGTTCAACCAGAACGGCACCCCGATTTTCGAAGGGAACAACCCGACGCTCGACATGGACGCCTACCTCATCTTCCGGGCGAACCAGAACGACCGCCTTTTCTCGCTGATCGGCATCGTCGAGGACAACGGCTCGGCGAATCTGACACAGACCTTCAAGGACATCAACGGAACCCCCTACAATCTCTTCGCGGTTCGGGCGATCGACCGCAACGGCATGATCAGCGACATGAGCTCGATCGTGACCCAGTCTTCCGACGCCGACATTCCCGCGGTTCCGTCGGGAGTGAAAGCCTGGTCGTCGACCAGCACCGAGGCCGGCATCAAACTGGCCTGGAGCGCCTCGAAAAATGCCGTGAGCTATAATATTTACTTCTCGACCGTCGCCGACGGTGGCTATACGCGCTTCGTGACGGGCCAGCCCCAGTGGACCGAGACTTCGGCCTACGTCATCAACACCTATCCGAGCAGTTTCATGCAGAATCCCGAGAAGAAGGGGCAGAAGCTCGAGTTCGGCGTCCCCTACTTCTTCAAGATCTCCGCGGTGAGCTCGTCCGGCAAGGAAAGCGAGTTGAGCAATTACGTGAAGGCGTATCCGGGCGGTCTGTGGGTCGGCCTCCTCGAGGGCGAGGACACGCTCTGGGAGTTCGATAACAACGGCACAGCCGGGACGATTGCCAATAGCTACCTTGTCTTCAACTCGAAGGATTACACCCATATCGATTACTACTCGGGCGCCGGCGTGGCGCTTCTCCTGGCCGACACGGTCGGGACGCAGGGAAACGGCGACGAGTATATGTTCGGGAACACCAGCCTTTTCTCGACCCTGTATTACAAGTTGCCGTCTCCGACCAGCGGTTCCTATCGATATAACGTCTACGCCTATATCTATCCGCATACCACCGGCGGGAACTGGCGGATCCAGATCCGAGAGAACGGCGTTCTCACGACCTCGCTTCTCGAAAAGGACGTCAGCGGGTATTCTTCGATCAACAAGGGAAGAACCCAGATCGCCCTCGGGCAGATCATCCTCAACTCCGGTGTCGAAGGGGTCGCCATCAGGATGACGGCGATCAATGCCGGCGCCGGCGGCGGCGCCAACCTGTTCTTCGACGGCCTGGTGTTCGTGCGCGTGCCCTGACCTCGACGTTCGATCGCTCAACCATCGCCCCGATCCGGTTCGCCGGACCGGGGCGATTCTGTGCGTGCCGGGGAAGACAGGCGCATTGCATTTGCCTGGAGGGGCGTGTATACTTTTCCGTCGTTCAAATTTTTTCGGGAGGCACTCATGTCATCGCATGACAGGCGCTTCGGCGCCTTTGTTCTGTTTTTTGTCGCCCTGTTCGGATTCGCGGGATCTCTCGATGCCGCCGAACCCGGTTCCGTCGCTCCGGTCCCTGCGGCTGCCGCTCCTGCCGCCGGCGCGCCCGGCGATGTCCTCGCCACGATCGGCTCCTACACCATTACCCGCGAAGAATACAACCGCGAGTTCGAGCAGTTCATGAACTCCGTGAATCCGCAGGTCAAGGCCCATTTCGAAACCGCCGACGGACGCAAGCAGTTCCTCAAACAACTGGTCGAGATCACGCTCATCGAGCGAGAAGCCGAGAAACTCGGCATTGCCGATCGGCCCGAGTTGAAGGGGGACATCGAGGACGCCGCCGTCAACATGCTTTCCCAGTATTACATCCGCGGACTTCTCGATAAAATCGATGTTCCGGCCGCCGATATCGAAAAGTTTTACAAAGAACACAAGGATCAGTTCGTCGATCCGACCAAGTTCCATCTGCACCAGATCAGCGTCGCTGATGAAGCGGCTGCGAAGAAGCTGAAAGGCGACATCGACGGCGGCAAGTCGTTCGCCGACATCGCGAAGGCTTCCTCCACCGATGCCTCCAAGGACAGCGGCGGCGATCGCGGCTTCATCACCCTCGGTGAGGTTTCCCCCGTCATCGCCCAGTCTCTCGCGACGATGAAGGAAAACCAGCTTTCCGACCCCGTCCGGGGTGACGACGGCAACTGGCTCCTCGTGAAGTATTCGGAGAAGCAGGACGGCCAGGCCAGGCCGCTGAGCGATGTCTCGAGCCAGATCAAGCGCGAACTCACCGATTCCAAAAGACGTGAAACCTACGAGGCCCGCCTCGGAGAAATGGAAAAGGAATTCAAGCTTGTCGTGGCATCCGATGGCGTGGCGGTCCTTCGTCAGGATGAAATGAAGCCGGCCGACCTCGAGAAGACCCTTTGCACGATCGGCGACGAGGCGATCAAGGTTTCCGCGATAGCTCCCGATCTCGAGCGCATTCCGCCGTTCATCCGCCCCCAACTTCTTGAGGGGGACGGGCTCAACGATTTCGTCAAGCAGTTCTGCTACCGTGAACTCGTGAAACGGTACGTCCAGAAAAACCGTGCCGAGCTTGAAAAACAGTATCCCGAAGCCATTCGGAACGCGAAGCGCCGTGTCTCTCTCGATGCGCTCCTGAAAGATCAGGTTGCCGGCAAGATCAGCGTTACCGATGACGAGGTCAAGGGCTTCTACGAGAAGAACCTCGCGCAGTTCTCAACGCCCGAGCAGTCCCGCGCCCACCACATCCTCGTCGATGCCGAGGAGAAGGCCAAAAACATCATCGATCAGCTTGCGAAGGGCGCAAAGTTCGAAGACATCGCCGGCGCCGAGTCAAAATGCCCGTCTGGCAAGGAAGGCGGAGACCTCGGCTTTTTCGGCAAGGGCCAGATGGTCCCCGAGTTTGACGAGGCCGTGAACAAGGCCGAAATCGGCAAGATCGTCGGGCCGGTCAAGACCCAGTTCGGCTGGCACGTCATCCGCGTCGACGAGCGACGCCCTGCCGGCTCCCGCCCCCTCGAGGAAGTGAAAGAGCAGATCCGTAACCAGTTGCTTCCCGAAAAGCAGAAGACGGCCCTCGAGCAGTATGTCGCCGACCTGAAAAAGGCGCATCCCATCCAGGAATTCGCCGACAAGCTGTAATTCACACCGTGCAGTCCGATCCTGCGGGGAGCCGGATTGTTCAAGAAACAAAACCGTACACGGCTGAAATCGAATGATTGATCAGATCGCAAGGAGCGGGTTGAAACTGTCGCCCGCTTCAACAACCAAAGATTCAGGAGGTTCTCGAAGACCTGCCATGTCAAATGCCATAACGTATGTCATCTTGACGGTGGTGGCGGGCTTCGTGGGATATCTCATTTCCGGCATGATGCGCCGCCGCCAGGACGAAGATCTTCTGGCGAAAGCGCAGGCGGACGGAAAGAAGATTCTCGACGACGCCAAGATCGCCGCGCAGACCGAACTCGAACAGGCTCAGAAACGGGCCAGGGAAATCAAAGAAAAGGAGCTTCTTCTCCGGAAAAACACCGAAAAGGAAGCGAAAAAGCGCAAGCACGAGCTCGACAAGATCGAGGCCCAGCTTCTCGGCAAGATGGAGAAGGTCGACGCCAAGGCCGATCTGCTCGAGAAGCGCAGCGACGAGTTCCGACAGCGGGAACAGGCGCTCGAAATCCAGCGCCAGGAGATCGACAAGCTGCTCGAGGCCCAGCGCCGCGAACTCGAGCGGGTCGCAGGGCTCAGCCCCGAGCAGGCGCGCGAGCAGTTGCTGAAGAAGGTCGAGGAAGACCTGCAATACGACATCGCCGTCAAGATCAAGGATGCCGAACAACGGATCAAGGAAACGGCCGACAAGAAGTCTCGTGAAGTTATAGCCACTGCTATACAGCGGTGCGCGACCGACCATACCGTTGACCCGATCGTCTCGGTCGTCGAGCTGCCGAGCGAAGAGATGAAAGGCCGCATCATCGGCCGCGAAGGCCGCAACATCCGCACCTTCGAGAACATCACCGGTGTCGACGTCATCATCGACGACACCCCCGAAGCCGTCGTCCTCTCGGGCTTCGACCCGATCAAGCGGGAAACGGCGCGCGTCACTCTCGAGATGCTCACGCTCGACGGCCGCATCCATCCGGCGAAGATCGAGGAGATGTACGAGAAGGCGAAGAAGGAGATCCAGCTCCGGATCAAGGAAGCCGGTGAGCAGGCGATGCTCGCGCTCGGCATTCCCGCCCTGCATCCCGAGTTGGTCGAGATCGTCGGCCGCCTGAACTACCGCACCTCGTACGGCCAGAACGTGCTTCAGCATTCGATCGAAGTGGCGCACCTGGCCAGCAACCTGGCCGCCGAGATCGGCGCGAACATCCCGCTCGCGAAGCGCGCCGGCCTGCTCCACGACATCGGCAAGGTCATCGAGAGCGACGAGGGAAACCACGCCTCGCTCGGAGCCGACTTCGCGCGCAAATTCCAGGAGTCGCCCAAAGTCGTCAATGCGATCGGCGCGCACCACGAGGACCAGCCGTTCGAGTCCGTCGAGGCCGTTCTCGTCGCCGCCGCCGACGCCATCTCGGCCTCCCGCCGCGGCGCCCGGAACGAGTCGCTCGATGCCTACGTCAAGCGGCTCGAGAACCTCGAGGCGATCGCAAAGGGCTTCGACGGCGTCAGCTCGGCATACGCCATCCAGGCCGGCCGCGAAATCCGCATCATCGTCAACCCCGAGCGGGTCGACGACGGTGCGGCGCCCAAACTGTGCCGGGACATCACGAAGAAGATCGAGAGCGATCTCGAATATCCCGGACAGGTCAAAGTGGTCCTCATCCGCGAGGTGCGCACCGTGGAAGTCGCGCACTGACGGGGATTGCGTCATCGTCCGGCGCCGGGAAGCGGAGATCCGTTCCCCGGCGCCGTTTTCTTTCGACGAGACTCGGCGTGGGCAGGCGGGCCGGAATGAGGGCGGTGAGGGTCGATGCGTGTACTTATACTAGGTGATATATATGGGAAGCCGGGGCGCCGCGCCGCATGCGAGCTGGCCGGAATACTGCGGGAACGATGGGGAGCGGACTGGGTCGTCGCGAACGGCGAGAACGCGACGGCAGGCGCCGGCCTTTCCACGCGTCACCGGAACGGCCTTCTGGCGGCCGGGATCGACCTGCTCACGAGCGGCAATCACATCTTCGCCCGGCCCGACTGGGCCGATCTGCTGAAAGGCGACGGCGACAAGGTTCTTCGGCCGCACAACCTGGGAGGCGATGCCTTGCCCGGAAAGGGATGGGCCGTCCTGGGCGCCGGTACGCCGCTGGCTCTGGGCATCATCAATCTTGCGGGGCGCGTGTTCATGGAACCCGGCGAATGCCCGTTCAGGACGGCCGACAGGCTGCTGGGGCTGCTCCCCCCGGGAATACCCGCGCTGGTCGACATTCACGCCGAAGCCACATCCGAGAAAATCGCCCTGGGCTGGTATCTCGACGGTCGGGCGGCGGCCGTCGTCGGGTCGCACACCCACGTCCAGACCTCGGACGAGCGAATCCTGCCCGGCGGCACGGCCTATATCACGGATCTCGGAATGACGGGGCCGCGCGACGGCATACTCGGCGTGGACAGACAACTGGTGATAGACCGGTTCTGCCGGGGATTCAGCGACAAGTTCCGGCCGGCGCTCGGCGAGGTCGTTCTCGAGGGCGTCGTGATCGAGATCGGTTCCGACGGGAAAGCCGTCTCGATCCGCCGGCTGCGCGAAACCGGTCCCGCGGCGACCGCTGCCGATGACGGCGATGGATGAGTCGGGAATGGAATTGCCCCGCGCCTCAGGCCTCGGGCGGCTGGAGCAGTTGCTCGATGCAGGCGCGCAGGAAGTCCTCGGGCTGGTAGCCGGGAAGCGCTTCGATGAGCTCGCCCCGGGCGAACAGCAGGACCCCCGGAAGCGTCCGGACCTCAAAACGGTCTGCGAGGATCTCGTCGGTGTCGACGTCGACCGTTCCGATCGTCGCTTTTCCGGCGTAGTCGGCGGCGAGTTTTTCGAGCAGGGCCGCCTGGAGCATGGACGGCCTGCACCAGCCGGCGACGAAGCCGACGACGGCCACGGATTGGGGATCGAGAGCGGTTGCGTCGAAATCACCGGAGGTAAAACGTTTCATGAGAAGGCCGCCGTTTCGGATGCGATTTGTCGCGTGATGCGACTTCCGGTATAATACCACACGCGTATATCTGAGCAGAGGCTCTGGAGGAACCTGAAAACGTGGAATTGCGAAAGATGCTGACGGCCGCCCGGGAAACCCTTGCGGGGTGGGGGGCCGTCGAGCTGCCGCCGTATCCCGGGATTCTTCCGAGCGGGTGGCTGCACCCGGACCTCTTTTCGAGGCAGATCGCCGGGAAGGACGGCCAGTTTTTCACCATGCAACCCGTCATCGAGGGCGGCTGTGGTTGCCGTCGGAAAGGCGGGGCGGTCGGAACGCTCGTCTGGTGGCGCCGGCCTTTTTCGGCGGCCTGGATCTCGCGCCTTCCGGAGCTTCTCGCGGCTTTGCAGCCCGGCGGGGACACCCCCGCAACCGCCGGCTACGAAACGATCGGCCGAACCGTCCAGCCAGGGGTTTGGGGCGAGGGCGGCTGCGCCTGGGACGTCCTCTGGAAAGGATGCCGGATCGGGGAGGTTCGCGTCATTTCGCAGGTTGCGGGGGTGCGAGCGGATCCTCCTGCGGGCGTCGCCGTACTGAATCTCGAATCGATCGCGGCCGTCTGGAAGGGAGATCCATCGCTCGACACCGTCTGTTGGGATGGCGCGGTCATGACGTCGGACATCGTTGCCTGGCGGTTTTCCGGTATCTGTTTCGACGGGGGCCCCGAAACGCCGCTCAGGATCGCCCAGGCCCGCTGGGAACGAATCCGCGCGGTAGGCGAAGCGGCGCTTGCTGGAAACCGCTGGCTCGACGCTTTCGTTCCTCTGCTCGAGGGAACGTCGCTTCTTTCTGAGGCCGCCGTTGCGGGACCCGCCCTCGACGGTTTCCGGCAGGCATGCGAGGGCGCGCTGAAGACGATGTGCCGCCGGCTCGTCCAGAGCGTTCCGCGGCCGGACTCCCCGGCGCTCGCGCAGCGCGGGGCGAAGGAGGCGGTCCTTCGATGAGCCGCGGTTTCTATAGGCATATATATATAATAATCATCATTTTGCTTGCCGGGGCTCCGGCCGGCGCCGTCGACATGACGCCCGATCTTCTGTTCAGCCAGTTGGAGGAACGGACGGAGCAGGTGTTTTCCCTCGTCGCGCATGTCCGCCTTTCCTCCGCCCGGGGGACGGTGCTCGCCCGCCTGTCGATCCAGAGCCCGGACAAGTTCGAGATGGACATCGACGACGGCGAATTCCGCGTCCTGTTCGACGGCGAACGCCTCTGGGTCTACATTTCCCGGCTCAACGAAGTGATGACGCTGGACACCGCCGGAAGCGGAGGATTCGTGTCCGAGGCTCTGCGGCAGTGGGTGAATCCCCGGGAGATCGTCACGAAAATCACGCGTCGGACGATGTTCACCTTTTTCGATATCGAGATGGGTGCTCCGCTCGCTTCGGGCGGATGGCACATGACGTTCAATCCGCGGGCTGGCGGCATCTGGCGCCGGATCTTCGAGGTCGGCACCTACGGCATGGATTTCGCCTCCGGCACCTGCCTGCCGACGAAGGTCATCGAATACGCGCCCGACGGCACGGAGCGGGGGACGCTCGATGTCCTCGACTATACGTTCAACGAACAGCTTCCGAAGGAACGGTTCGTCTACGAGCCCGCCTCCGGCGTCGTCCAGATACCGATTTCGAAGGTCCTCATCGACAAGCTCGATGACGGCAAGCAGTATGTGATCGACCACATCGGCAGTTGGATAGGTGAGATAAAAAAGTCGTTCAGCGAATGGGGTTTTTGAGATGGCAGAATACAGAAAATTCGTGACCCCCGAGGAAGTCCGCACCGGAAACCTCGTCTGGGATGAAGAGCATGACGCCGATCTGCGCCGGGTTCTGCCGGCGAGTCTGATGTTCGATATGGTGTTCGACGGCCGAAAGGTCGAACACCTTGCGGCCGCCTGGGAACGGCGGGAACTCGCGATCGGAGAGCCGCTGACGAAGATCGCCGCCGGTTCCGAAATCGTCCTGTATCCGGCTTCCGATCGTGGTACCACGGTCATCTGCCGCGTGACGGCGCCCGGCGATGCGATGGTCGTGCGGAAACGCCTCTCGATGAACGAGCACAAACACCGGTATCTGAAATGGTACGCCCGCGAAGACGAATTGTACCGCCGGCTGTTTCCGGAAACCGAGCCGTTCGTCATCGAGATTGGCGGCCGGCGCGTTCCGGGCCATGCCCCCGACTTCGAAAAACGGCAACTGATCATCGGCGAGGCCATCCGTCTGTTCCAGCCGGGCGACAACCTGCTCGTGCGCTGGAGCCGCGATAACGACGAACGGGTGCTGTCGATCAGCAGGGAGGAGATTCCGTGCAGTCTCGCGCGTGACGCGATGATGTCGCTGCGCCTCATGGTCACCCGGTTGATTGCCCGCCCCCTCAGCGAATTCAACGAGGGCGACGTGAAGGGGCTGATCCTTCTGCTCGACGAGAACAAGAACCTGTGGGAGCGTTATTCCCAGGTCAAGGAGGAGAACGAGAAGCTCAAGGAGCAGATCTCGACGATCGAGTCCGTTTTCGAGCAGTTCACGAGGAACACGTTTTTCAGCTGCAAGCGCGATTTCGAGGAGTGGGTCGCCGGCCACATGAGCTTGTTTGAAAAGGGGATCCGGCTGATTCATCGCGACTACGCCGTCATCGTGAAGGAAGGGAAGAAGCGCCGGATCGACCTGCTGTGCCAGGATCGCAAAGGCGTGCTGGTGGCGGTCGAGGTCGTGTTCAATCCCTCGGTCGAGGATCTCGAGGAGACGCTCAGGTTGCTTGAATGGCTCAAAGGCAATATCGCGAGTTTCGGAAACGAGTTGACGGGGGGCAAGATGAAGGCTACGTCGATACGCGGCATGGTCGTCACCAACCGTGAGAAGCCGGAACTCGTCGAGAGATGCCTCCAGAACGGCATCAAACTGTGCGTCGTGACGAGCGGGTGCGTGATCGATGTCATCGAATGACCCGCGGAGCGCCCGCCGCATGACGGGGGAGGAGATGCCCGGCACCGAGTCGAGGGACGACGGGTGGGTCGATACGCTGCGCCGGGAGCGGTTGCGGCGTTCCGTGAGAAACCCGGGCCTCGCCGCGCTGATGTCGTTCTGCGTCATGGGCCTGGGGCAGATCTACGCGGGACATATCGACCGCGGCATCATCCTGATGATGATGCATCTGGCGACGGCCATCAGCGGCTACAGCCTGTATACGAGGGGGTTCCTCTACGATATGGTGGCGCCCCATTTCGGGCCGGCCGCCATCGTCGCCGTGGCGTATGTCGCCGGCGTCGTTATAATATTGGCATGGATATATAATATAAAGGATGCCTATTACCGGTCGCTGTTCTCGGGCCTTCGCGACTGGTTCGAGGTGGAACGCGTGCTCATCCCGCATCTCAAGGACGGCGGCGCGAGCCATCTGCTGGGCGCTCCGGTGCCGCCCCGGGCGCGGCTTACGGGACCATCCGCCGCGAGGACGGAAGCCGCCGAAGAGGCCGACGAAGCGACGGTGATCGAGGTCGCGCGGCAGGAAAACGCGACCGTGGCCCGGTCGGCCGGAACGACGTCCGACGATGCCGGCGAGGTCGTTTCGCCGAAGGAGCAGTCGAAGAAAAAACGGTCCAGGCGGACGTCCGACAAACCGGCCGCCGCCATGGCCGATGCCCTCGAAGAGGCGACCGGCGTGGGGCGGAACTGGCGCTTCACCCTCGGGCTTCTCGTCATTTTTCTTCTCGTCGGCGTCTGGATGTTCAACAGGCAACACTGGAATTTCGAGGATCTCCGACCGTCTTCGACCCTTTTCTCCATCAGCACCGACGCCGAATCGGCAACCGGAAGCGGGGTGATACGCGCCGGCATGGACCAGCGCATGGCGATGCGCCGTGCAGTTGGTTTCCTCGAAACCGGTTCCGTAACCGCGGCGATCGGTGCGTTCGAGGAGATCGTGAAGAGGCCGGATGCTCCGGTCGAAGCGTGGAAGGGGCTTCTTCGCGCCTATCACCGTGACGAGCGGATGGGGGCCTACGAGGACGCTCTCGTTCGGTATCTGAAAGCGTTCCCCGACGACGCCGACGAGTGGGTGACGCTTGGAAAACTCCAATACGACCGGCGGGCGTACGTCGAGGCGTCCAGATCGATGCTGAAATGTCTCGCAAAAGATCCGGCGCATCTTCGCGGTAATTATATGATGGGTGCTATATATCGCGAGCTCGGCCTCGCCGAGGACGCCATTCCCCACCTGCGCAAGGCGCAATCGGGCGATCCCCTGAACCCCGAGTTCAATCGCGAACTGGGGGCGGCGTTCCTGGAGGCGCACGACCTCAAAAACGCCAGACGTCATCTGGAAAAGGCTCTCAGCATCGACCAGCAGGACGAGGTCGCCCAGCGACTGCTCGAAGACGTCGATGCCGAGGAGCGGCGGACCGGCGCTGGGATTTCCGGTGGCGTCGGATACGGCGGAACTCCCTGGGTCGCAGCTGCCCCGTTCTCCCCCGGAGCCGGCATGGAACAGTCGCTGCCTCCGGCCATCGTCCCGGCGCAGGATGCCGCTCCGGCAGTTTCCGCGGCGCCCGCGCCTTCCCAGCAGACGATTCCCGCCAGAACGACGATAACGCCGCAGGACGATGGCGGTCCGCGCGGACGAGGCGTGGTGCTGTACGTCGCTCCCGGTCTGAAGGGTGGGCAGGCACTTCCCGACCTCCCCGATACGCTCCTGAAGACGGGAACGTCTGGCCCGGTTCGGGGGCCCGACGAACCTCCGGCGAATCCGGTGTTTGCGGGGCTTTCGAATCCTTCTCCGGAACTGTTCCGGAAGACCCCACCCGCCTCCGAACCGCGGGCAGATGCGGCAGCATCTCCCGTGGCCGCATCAGCCACGACGGTTCCAGAGCCGGCGATCGCTTCGCACGCCGCGGCAGAGCCCCCCCCTGAGGCGGCGAAAGAGACGCCCCGGGCCGAGCCGAAAACGCCCGAACGCGTCGCCGTTTCGCCGGAACCCCAGAAAAAAACCGTGCCCGAGCCGAAGAAGACCCAGGAGGACCTGCTCGCGAACGCCGAAGCCGTGCCGGATGCCGCCTCGCCGAAGTCCCCGTCGCAGACGGCTTCCGGCGAGGCCGCGAAGATGCCGGCGGCCGTTTCCCAGAAGGAAGCCGTGGAGGTTTCCCCGCTCGAAAAACAGCGGATCCGGGGGGTGAACGCCTATCTGCGAGGCCGTTGGGAAGCGGCTCTCCCCGAGCTGCTGGGGTATCTCAAAAAGAAAGAAGACCCCGACGTCTATGAGATGGTCGGCCTGATTTTCCAGAAACTGGGCTCGCACGACGATGCCTATGAAGCCAGTAAACGAGCCTCTCAGCTCGGAATGCGCGAGCCGGCCTTCATCGCACGGCTCGGACTGATGGCCGCCGGTCTCGGAAAATGGGAGGACGGGACCAGGTATCTCAGCGATGCTCTCCAGAAGCTTCCGCACCGGATCGACCTCAGATTGCATCTGGCGCGATGTCTGCGGAACAGCGGCGATACGGACGCCGCGCGGATCGAACTCGGGAAGGTGCTGAACGAGCCGAACCAGACGTATGCCATCCGGCGCCGGGCGGAACAGGAAATGGAGCAGCTCGGCATACGCATCCATCCCGTCGGGCCCGGGAATAAGGCGCCAGAACCACGGGATTCCGGCAAAGACGCCGAGCCGAAGACGCCGGCAAAACCGGCAGCGTCGAGGAATCCTTCCGGTTCCGCCCCGCCAGGCCCTTCCGCGGCGAAGGCGCCGTCCGGCATTGTTCCGGCGAACGAACCGGGAAAGCCGGTCGCGTCCAAACAGCCGGCCGGTGACCGCCCGATATCCGTCTCGAAGCAATCGGCCGGTGACCGCCCGGTATCCGTCCCTGTGAAGCCTGCGGTGCCGAAACCGGCGGTAAGCGTCGCCGCGCCGAACGTATCCTCGCCTGCCGCGCGTCCGCAGACTGCTCCTGCGAAGAAGATCCTCTTTCGGAGCGACGCGGCGGGATCCGCCCTGGGTACCGTCCTGTTCCAGAAACCTCTCTCGTTTGGCAAGCCGATCGGGGCGGCATCCGGCACCGGGGACTCGCTTGCGGCCCCGCCGGACGCCGGAGCTCCGACCCGCTGGTGATGACTACTCGAACCGGAGGCCTCCTGCCGTGTCTGATACCGTGAAGAATACGCTCTCCAAGGAAATGATCGCGATCAAGAGCGGTCTCGGTGAAATCGCCGAGTTGGTCGACAACTGGATTCTGTCCCTGACCGGGGAAAAAGAGCGGCGGCAGCGTCTCGAGGAAGTCGCGCTCATCATCCGCGAACGCGGCTCCGGCCTCTCAGGGGCTGACCGCGACACTTGTCTCGCCCATCTGGGCGCCATTCTCGGGAGCAGCGACACTCAGATGATCTCCTCGGTGGGATACCGACTGAAGCTGCAGGCGATGTTCAAGGAACGCACGGAGTGGCTCCAGACAAGGCTGGACACGCTTCTCAAACAGGTGGGAAAATTTCTCGACACCCAAAAGAGCGACGGCGTGGCCCCGCCGACGATCGGCGTCGTCCGAGCCCAGGAGGAGGAACGCCGCCGGATCTCTCGCGAGATTCACGACGGGCCTGCACAGAGCCTCGCGAGCCTGACGATGCGCATCAACTTCTGTCTCGAGCATCTCGCCGACCGCGAGATTCTTCAGAAGGAACTTCTCGATCTGAAGGATGCCGTCGGACGGAGTTTGAAAGATATCAGACGCTTTATATTTGACCTGAGACCCATGGCGCTGGACGACCTGGGGCTCATTCCGACCCTGGAGCAGTTCCTGGCCGGCTTCAAGGGGCGGTCGGGCATCAACGTCTTCATCGACATCGAAGGGGAGAGGGCTCCGCTCGCTCCTGATACCGAGCTGGCGATCTTTCGGGTCATTCAGGAGGCGGTCAACAACGCTCATCGTCACGCCTCGGCCAAGTCGATCCATGCGTTCCTGAGCTTCAATCCGTCTCTCAACAGGCTGAGCGGGGTCGTGAAGGACGACGGCAAGGGCTTCGACGCCAAGGCGATCCGAAAAAATTACGCGTCGCTCAAGAAACTCGGCCTCCTGAGCATGGAAGAGCGCATCCTGCTCGCCGGCGGCGACTTCGACATCGTTTCGAACCCGGGCGAGGGAACCGTCGTTTCCTTCTGGGTCCCCCTGTGAATCTCGCATTCCGTCCATGAACTGGTTCCCGCCGCGGCGGCTTCAGAGCGCCCTCATTTTCTACGTCGCGGGAATCATCCTGTTCACCAACTGCTTTTTTGCGATCACGACCATCTCCCGTGAGAATCTGACGTATCTCGGCGATGCCACGGGGAACGCCTTGTTCCTCGGAAAGATCCTGCAGGAGCCGGCGTTTCAGTTCCTTGCCGAGGGCGACGCCTCGCGCCTGGAAGCCATCGCGGCCGCCCGCGAGGAGAACATGAAGAACATCCTCGTAACGATCTACGATCAGAACTGGTGGCGCAGATGGGGCGACAAGGAGAGAATTTCCGACCGCGGCTTCCCGCCGGTCAAAAGCCTGCGTGACGGCCTCATTCAGGAAGGCGTCGCCGGCGTGACGGCGAGAGAAATATATCTTCCGATATCTTCCGGCGGCGCCCCCATTGGGGCCATCGGCCTCGGCGTGCCGGACTTCGGGGCGAGAAACACGGGAGAGGCCGCGTTTCAGGTGTTCCTGACGCTCGGGGTCAACGTCTGTCTCGGCCTGATCCTCGCCGTGTTCATCGCGCAGATCGTATTGCGACCGATATACCAGGTCGTCGAGGGTCTCCATGCGATCAGAGAGGGCGATTTCGGCCAGCGGCTCCACGTCATCGGCGGCAACGAGTTGACGATGGTCGGCGAGACGTTCAACATGATGGCCTCGTCCCTCCAGGACAAAATCCGCGAAAACCTCGAGCGGACGCGCGCCCTCGACGAGAAGGTGCAGGAACTGTGGGAAATTTACTCCCTCGCCAAGGACATGGGGTTTTCTCTCGATCTCAACGACGTGCTCAAGGGGTTCCTGGAGCGGGCCGTCACCCTGTCGTTTTCCTCCTACGGCCAGCTGCTGCTGAGGCGGGGTCCGGCGGGGCACCTGGAGATGCAGGTCGAAACCCCGTCGTTTCCACGCATCCTTCGCGAAGAATACGAGAACAGCCTGAAAACCTGCCTCGCGAAGAGCGAACCGGTCGAGTGCATGACGGCCCGCCACACCCTGCTGGTGGTTCCTCTCGTGACCGGGCGGCAGATCCAGGGCGTGCTGTTCCTCGCAAAACACGGGAACCGAGCGTATTCGGAAGGAGTCAGGCGGTTTCTCGAAACGCTGGCGCCGCTCGGCGGCACGTTGATCGAGAACGCCCAGCTGTACATGGACGTTCTCGAGATGAAGGAATACGTCAGAAACGTCCTGAACAGCGTCGATTCCGGCGTCGCGACCCTCGACGGAAGCGGCACGCTCGTCACCGTCAACGCCAGCTTCATGCGGATTCTCGGATTGAAGTCGGGCGAACCCGTGAATGCTCCCTGGAGCGAGGTGGTCGACAGGGCCGGCGATCCCGAGTTCTCAGCCGCGCTGAGCCATGTGCTCGGGGAACCGATCCCCGGCGGCAGGGGAGGGGGAGCTGCCGAATCGGGCTATGGAAGCGCGCCCTGGAGCCAGATCACCCTCCGGCGGCCGGGGGGCGAGGAGTGCGAACTCCAGGTCAGGGTGAACCCCCTGGTTGCCGGGGATGCGATCATCGGGCGCGTGCTGGTTCTTGACGACGTTACCGAGATGAAGGCCCTCGAGCGTAGGGCGTTCGACATCGAGAAGTGGGCTGTTCTCGGAAAGCTGGCGGCCTCCGTCGCTCACGAAATACGCAACCCGCTCGTTGCCGTGAGAAGCCTGGTTGAGATCATTGGCGAGGAAGTCAGCGGGGATTCGCTGAATCACGTCAAAGTCGTGCTCGGCGAAGTCCATCGCCTGAACAAGGTCGTCGAACAACTCCTGCACTTCTCCAAGCCGGAAAAGGCGAATCTGCGCGAGGCGGATCTGAAAGAGGTCGTCGAGGAACTCCTCCTGCTCGTGCGGCATGAGGCGGGAAGATGCGGCGCGAATATCGTTCGGAACTGGCCTGAGACGCCGATTTATGCTACAATCGACCGTGAGAAGATCAAGCAGGCCCTGTTGAACGTCATGCTCAATGCGATCCAGTCTATGGAACACGGAGGAACCCTCACGGTGAATGTCCTTCCCCAGGCCGATGAAATCGTCATCGAACTTCGGGACGAAGGCGCCGGAATCCCCCCCGAGTGCGCGAAGCGCATCTTCGATCCCTTTTTCACGACGCGCCCCAACGGAACGGGCCTCGGCCTTGCGATCACGAAGAAAATCGTGGACCTCCACCAGGGGAGCATCTCCGTCGATTCCGAACCCGGCAGGGGAACATGTGTGCGCATCGAACTGCCCGTGACCTCGAAGCCCTCTCCTGACGCGGTGCTGCCGGCATGAGCGAACCTCGCGATTCCAAACAGGCTTGGCCGCGCCAGCCCGCCATTCTCGTCGTCGACGACGAGGAGTCGGTCCGGTATACCCTGGAGGCGGTCCTCAAGCCCGAGGGATACACGATCGCGGCGGCCCGTTCCGTCGCCGAGGCCCTCGACCGCATCGCCGGCGAGTCGTTCGACCTCATCATCTCCGACATGAACATGCCGGGCGCCTCTGGGCTCGAACTGCTCGACGCCGTCAAAAAGCGCGATGCCGAAGCCCTCGTGATCCTCATCACCGCCTACGGCTCCGAGGCGCTCGCCGTCGACGCGATGAAGCGCGGCGCCTACGACTACCTGGCCAAGCCATTCGCGAACGACGAGCTCAAGCTCACGGTCCGCAGGGCGCTCGAACGGTGTCGTCTCCGCCGGGAAAACCTGATCCTGCGTCAGAGGCTCCATGAGCGCGAGGGCCTTGCCACGATCATCGGCGCCCACGAGAGCATGCAGCGCGTCTACGATCTCATCGAGCGCGTCGCGCCAAACGACGTCACCGTCCTCATCACCGGCGAGTCCGGAACGGGCAAGGAACTCGTCGCCGACGCGATTCACTCGCTCAGTTCGCGCAGGGACGGGCCGTTCATCCGCGTGAACTGCGCCGCTCTGCCCGAAACCCTCATCGAAAGCGAATTGTTCGGCTACGAGCGCGGCGCGTTCAGCGGCGCCGTCGCCCGCCGCATCGGCAAATTCGAACTGGCCGACAACGGCACGATTTTCCTCGACGAAATCGGCGACATGTCGCTGACGACCCAGACGAAGATCCTTCGCATCCTCCAGGAGCAGGAGTTCGAGCGCCTCGGCGGACAGAGCGTCATCAAGGTGAACGTGCGGGTGCTGGCCGCCACGAATCGCGACCTCACCAAGGCGATCCGGGAGAATCACTTCCGCGAGGATCTCTTCTACCGCCTCAACGTCGTGAACATCCATCTTCCCCCGCTGCGGGAACGCCGCAGCGATATCACGATGCTGGTTCAGCACTTCGCCGCCCGCATCCTGAAAAAGTTCAACAAGAAGCCGATGACGTTCTCGGATGCGTTCATGGCCCGCCTGGTCCAGTATGCCTGGCCGGGCAACGTCCGGGAACTCCAGAACCTGGTCGAACGTGTCATCATCCTCGAAGACGAGAGCATGTTCCAAAACAACTCGACCCTCGTGCCGATGCGCGCGAAGCTAGATAACGACAGTTATATAAATGATAGTATTCTCGCCATGCCCTACAAGGAGGCCAAGGAGATCATCCTCAGGAGCTTCGAGAAACGCTTTTTCGAAAATCTTCTCGCGAAGGCCAGGGGAAACGTCTCGCAGGCCGCCCGCCTGGCGCAGATGCACCGAAAGAACCTGTATCTCAAGCTGAAGGAGCTCGAACTCGTCCGACCGGGCGACGCATCGGAGCATACAGACGAACACGACGACGCCGACCTTCCGGCGAACGAACCGGACCGCGATCCGCCGGCTTTCTGAGCGGGCCTTTCTCCCGTCTACTCCTGCGGATTGGAAATCGCGGAGAGCTTCGCCGAGGATTTCTTCTGAGCGATCCTGAGACTGAATCGCGCCGTGGTGCCGTGGCGGTCCTCGCTCGACAACTCGAGCCGGGAACCGTGCCCGTGAAGGATCTTCTCGACGATCGCCAGGCCGAGGCCCATGCCCCCCGTTCGGCGGGTGTCGGAGGTGTCGGTCTGGAAAAACGGTTCTTTCACGCGCTCGATATGCCTTCCGTCGATCCCGATGCCGGTGTCGACGATCTCGACCGTCACATACCGCTCGTCGGCGGTGGCCTTCACCGTGATGGTGCCGCCCTGAGGCGTGAACTTCACCGCGTTGTCCAGAAGGTTCAGGATGACGCGATGAATCAGGCCGGCGTCGAAGAGGGCGCGCGGCAGTTCCGCCTGGATCTCCTGGACGATGGTGATCTGCTTGGCGCTCGCCATCGGCATGACCACCTGGATCATCTCTTCGAGGACGGTGCCGATGCGCTGTGGGATGAAGTCGAATCGCATGGTTCCGGCTTCCATGCGGGCGAAATCGAGGAGCTGGGAAAGCAATTCGTTCAATCGCGAAGCGTTCTTGAGGGAGATCGTCACGGCGTTGGTCTGTTTATCCGTCAGGGGGCCGAGCCGCTCCGACGCCATCAGGTCGAGATACCCGGTGATCGAGACGAGTGGGGTTTTGAGCTCGTGGCCGCAGATGGCGAGAAACTCCGATTTGAGTCGATCCAGCTCGGCCATGCGCCGCACGCTCGATTCGGCGTTTTCAACCGCGCTCTGAAGGCGGTGGCGCAGGTCTTCCGCCTCTGTGACGTCCGTGACCGAGAGCATGATCAGGAACCCCCCCGGCGAGGAAGCGGCGAACCGGCTCAGGTTGATGATCACGGGGGTCGTGCCGGTCGCCCCGACCCGCTGGATCTGCGTGCGGAAAATCAGCGGCCGGTCCGTCGGATGCGGCATGACGCCGAACAGCATGCGGACGATCGGATGATCCGGTGGGAAGGCCGGCAGGTCCGTCAGAAGCCGATGGAGCGCCTGGCGCTCGGAAATCCCCGTCAACTCCGCCATCCAGCGGTTCCAGAAGAGGACCCCCCCTTCGGGGTCGATCAGGGCGATACCGTGATACGGCTGGTGCAGAGCATGCCGCAGGGAGTCGGCAGCGTGATACCAGTAGCGCCAGCGCAGCAGGCTGATCAGGAGCAGGACCAACAGGACGCCGGAAAGCGCCAGGGATGGCCAGGAAAAGGGGGCGGGAAGAGCGCTCATCGGGTGTCCGATGCGTTGGGCGTTCCGGACGCGATGACCGTCTCGGATGCCGTCACGGTTCCGGTCGCGGGGACCGCCGTTGCCGATGCGGGCATCGGAGCGTTGCGGTCGGGTGGGCCCCCCGCGATGAACCTGCGCAGGTCGGCCTGCCTCTCTTCGGTCAGAGGGCCCCATTCAGCGGGTGATTGCTCGGCGACGATCTGGAGAAGTTCGCCGGCGCGCTTCATCTGGCCCTTCTTCCAGGCGACGATGCCGAGACTGTGCGTCACCTGGAGAATCTCGCTTAGCAGGGGAGGCTGCTTGGACCGGTAGATCCGGTAGGCGTCCTCGAGCATCTGCTGTGCCCGGTCGAGATCGCCGTTCGTCTCGGCGAGCAGGAACCCGGCGGCGTTCAGATACTTGGGCTCGCTGGCCGTATCCGCCGCGACGGCCTGCTCGAACAGGGCAAGGGCGGCGGTCGCGTTCCCGGCCTTATAGGCTGCAAGTCCGCGCATATACTGGACGGCCGGGGACGAGGCGAGGTTCTGGGGAAGATTGGCAAGAAGAGGCTCGGCATCCTTCCAGTCGCCGTTCTCGGTGTGAAATTCGGCGAGGTGGAGCCGGATGCGGGCTGCCGCGTCGATTTCCTCTTGTTGCCAGGGGGGAACGAGCCGCAGGCCCTCCTCGAAAATTCGGGCCGCCTCGGTTCGTCTGCCCTCGAGAAGGAGAATTCTGCCGAGGAGTTCGTAGCTGAGCGGGTTATGATTGCCGTTCAGGTTCTGCAGGGCGGCGCGATGGGCTTCGAGCAGAAGCCGGTTTTCCAGGGCGAGGCGCGCAATCTCGTATTTCGCGGAAAACGCGTTCGGGCTAAGGGAATCCAGACGTGCGAGCGTTTCCATGGTTCGCTGCGTCCGGCCTTGGCGTTCGCAGGAGAGAGCCAGTCCCCAGAGGGCCTGCAGATGCTGCGGATTCTGCTGCAAGGCGGCCGCGAACGCCCGTTCGGCGGCGTCCGGTTTCTCCGCTTCGAGCAGACGGAGCCCCGAAAACATGTGGCTCTCGACGACGTGGTGCGACGACTGGCATACCCAGGCGCTGACGGCGAACACCGGAAGGAGGAGGAACCAGGCGATCGCGGTGAAGGAAAATCCCCGCCGCCACCGGACATTGCGGAGGCAGAGGGCCTGGTGTAGGCCGACGAGCAGAACCAGCTGAGTCAGCAGGGGCGTGACCGAGAGCGCATTGTTAAAAAGACCATAGTATAAAAGAGCGGCGGCCGGAACGATGGCGGCGCGGGCGATCGAATGCTTCATTCCCGTCGTCGAGGAGGGCCGGACGGGCGGAGAGACGTTCGCCGGAGCCGGGTTGGCCGGATGAGCAGCTGGCGAGACGGTTCCGTCGTCGTCTTCGGGGGGCGGCGCCTGGCGTCGACGCGCATGAACGCCGAAAATCGCGGCGAGAAGGGAACAGGCGGCGAACAGACCGCCCAGCCCCGTTTCGGCCAGAAGATGGACCGGCCAGGCGTGCGGGTCGTCGTTGTAGCGGGACAGGCCGAGTACGGTGCCCAACTGGGGCCGGAACGAGGACAACTGATACGCGGCCGCTCCCGGTCCAATGCCCGTCAGCGGTTGGCGGGCAAACACCTTGAACCCCATGCTCCACTCGAACAGGCGGGTGATCGCCGGGATGTTCGCGCTCGAGGCGCTCGACAGACTGTGCCACGGATAGGACGAGACGCCTATTGATACGGTGCCATATATTGTTATCAAAATAATCGTGGTGATCGAGCCGGCGAGGAGCGGCGTTGTGCGAAGCAGCTTCCCCGGACGGGTTTCCCAGAAGGTGGTGAGATAGAGGATAAGGCCGAAGACGAGGCTGAGCCGGCAGGCGACCATCTGCGTGGCATACATGCCCGCGGCCTGGACGATCGCCGAAACGAACAGGGCAAACCGTCCGGCAGGTGACCAGAGGGCTGGGTCGAGGCAGAGGCCGATCGTCACCAGGCTGGTGGACAACAGGTAGGCGCTGAGATACTGCGGGTTCGAAAGGGTGCCGACGACCCGGTAGAGCGATCCCGGCCAGGTGAGAACGTCGTATCCGAACGCCTGGAACAGCGCGTAGACGGCCATCAGAAGCCCCGAGGCCGATACGAGCATGAGCAGGGGGACGGCGTCCCGATCGCGGAGCATTGCCCGGAGCGCGAACAGGATCAGGAGCAGGCCCCCCCAGAGCAGGCTGATTCTCAGGGCGACGAGATACGACGAGTGCAGGGCGGCTGCCGCAATCGCGATCCAGGCGACGATGCCCGCCGAGAGAAGCGGAAACTGGGGCCGTCGCGGCTGGAACCGTATCCTGACGGCGGCGAGAACGGCGAGACAGACGCTTGCCAGACCGAACATGAGCCAGGACTGATTGAGAAAGGGGTCGTTGACGTCGACGGCGATGATCCACGGGGAAATGGCGAGCGTGACGGCGACGACCAGGCCGGTCGCCCGGAGGAGCGTCTGGAGGACCTGCGGCAGCATCAGCTATTCCGTGCCGAGAAGCGGCAGGGGAATCTCGAGCCTGTCGCCAGGGCGCAGACTCCAAGCATCGACGGTTCCCGATGCCATTTCAAGCCCATACTGGACGAGGCCTGCCGATGTATACCGCGGCAGAAGTGCGTCGCCGATGCCGATGCCGGGTTTCATCCCTTTGATGAACTCGGCGATGCGCAGGTCGGCGTCGAAGAAAATCAGGTCGAGAGGCAGGATGGTGTTTTTCATCCAGAACGACATCCGACGGGGCGCATCGTAGCAGAAGAGCATGCCTTCGTCGGCGCCCAGCGTGGTCCGGAACATCAGTCCGTACATCTGCTGTTGCGCCGTTTTCGCCAGCATCAGGCGGACGGGGCGGCCGGCGAGAGTGGCTTGAACGAAGGGAAGTTCCTGGGGTTGCCCGTGCATAGGTGCCTCCGTGGTTGCTGAAATCGCACCGTTTTCAGGGGAGCCTGGGCGCGCCATGCAGGACGTCGAGAGACAGAGAAACAGAAGGAAGAGGCAGACGATCGAGATGCGCCCGGCGGGAATGTTCACAGGATTCCCAGCTCGGCGTTGATGGTGGCGATCCCTTCCTCGATTTCGTCGGCCGTGTCGAGATCGAGCAACGGCAGAACGCGTGATCGAAGCTCCGGCAGCGAGACCGACCTGACGATTTGCTTGACGCGGGGGATGAAAACGGCGTTCATCGAGAAAACGCGAAGCCCTAGCCCAAGCAGCAGAGTCGTATACCTGCTGTCGCCGGCGAGTTCGCCGCAGAGACTCACGTCTTTTCCCGCGGCGGCGCCCGCCTCGACGACTTCGTGTATCAGCCGCAGCACTGCCGGGTTCGCCGGTTGGTACAGGTGGGCGACCTTCGAGTTGGTACGGTCGACGGCGAGGGTGTACTGGATCAGATCGTTGCTTCCGATCGAGAGAAAATCGACCTCTCGCACCAGGCGCCCCGCCATGAGGGCAGCGGAGGGCACTTCGATCATCGTTCCCACGGGAATCTTCTCGGGAACCGGGACGCCGTCCTGCTTCAGCTCCGCGGCGGTTTCCTGCAGGAGCGCCTTGGCCCTGCGCAGTTCGCTCAGGTTTGAGATCATCGGGAACAGGACGCGGACGTTCCCGCGCCCGCTCCTGGCGCAGGTGCGAAGAATCGCCCGAAGCTGGGTTTTGAACATGTCGGTCAGGTCGAGGGCCATTCGGACGGCGCGCCAGCCCAGTTCGGGGTTTTTCTCGATCGACTGGCCGACGAGGTAGGGAATCTTGTCGCCGCCGAGATCGATGGTGCGGATGACGACGTCGGCGTTACCGAGTCGCTCCACGACCGACCAGTAGATGTCCAGCAGCTCCTCCTCGGTAGGGAACCGGCGACGGATGAGATACGTGAATTCGGTGCGGTACAGCCCGATGCCGTCGGCCTGGTTGGCCAGGACGGCATCGACGTCCTGCGACTGGCCGATGTTCGCATACAGGCGCAGCCGGGTGCCGTCGCGGGTCGTCGCGGGCTGTGTGAGGATGTCCTGCATTGAGCGTTTCTGCTGCTCGAACTGTATGAATGCCTGCTGATACTCCTCGACGACGTTCGCCGGCGGGTCGACGACGAGGCTTCCCGAGTTGCCGTCCACGATGAGGAACGAGCCGGGCTTGACCTCGCACAGCAGGTGCTTGACCTGGATCAGCGCGGGAATGCCGAGCGAACGCGCCAGAATCGAGGCGTGCGACGTCGCCGTGCCCTCCGACATCGCGATGCCTCGGATGATTTTGGGATCGAAGCCGACGATGTCCGAGGGGGTGAGGTCTTCGGCGATGATGATGATCCCGTCCTGCGACTGAAACTGCGTCGAGATCGGGGAGTTTGCCTGGCAGTTGCGAAGAATGCGGCGGCCGATATCCATGATGTCGATCGCCTTGCCCTGAAACTGGGGGTCGGGCAGTTTGCGGAAGAACTCGCTGTAGTCCTTGATGACAGCCGACAGCACCGACTCGAGACAGAGCCTGCGGTCCCGGATCCGCTTGACGACCTCCTTGCTGAGGTCGGGGTCGTCGATCAGCGTTTGATGCGCCTGGAAAATGTTGGCGATCTCGAGACTGCTCTTGATCTGCGGAAGTTCGAGAAGCTGGGAAATTTCGAGACGGGACTGCCGCAGAGCGTTCTGGAAACGCGCAACCTCAGCCTCGATTCCGTCTGCCGCAACGGGCGTCGCGGGAACGTTGTCGAGCTGAAGATGTTGCAGGCAGTGCGCGCGGCCAAGCGCGTACCCCGGTGAAATGGCAAGACCCTTGAGCATGGACGACCCTTGCAATTCGATTCCGGCCATCATATCATGAACCCTCTCGACGGGCAACTGAATGTGAACGCAGACCAAGAGCGGAGCAACGTATCATGCGCATCCTGATCAGCAACGACGATGGAATCATGGCGAAGGGGATCGTTGCCCTCGCCGAGGCACTTCTCCCGCTGGGCCGCGTCAGCGTCGCCGCCCCCAACCGCGAGCGAAGCGCCTGCAGCCACTCGCTCACGCTCGAACACCCCTTGCGCGCGACATCGGTGCATTTCCCGGTGCCGGTACACGACGCATGGGCCATCAGCGGAACGCCGTCGGACTGCGTGAAACTCGCGATCGGCCAGCTCCTCAGGGAACCCCCGGACGTCGTCGTGTCCGGCATCAACAAGGGGGCCAACCTGAGCGTCGACGTGTTCTACTCCGGAACCGCTGCCGCGGCGATGGAAGGCGCGTTCGCCGGTTTCCCCGCGTTCGCCTTTTCCCTGGCCAGCTACGACCCCGCCAGCGACTTCACCTGCGCCGCCAAATGGGCTGCTGCATGCCTGAAATACGTCATGGAACACGGGCCTGAAAAAAATATCATGTATAATATAAATATGCCGGCGCTTCCCGAACGCGACGTAAAAGGGGTCCGCGTCACGCGAATGGGGCACGTGCGATATCGCGAGTCGTTCGAGTGCCGCAAAGATCCGAACGGCAAGCCATACTACTGGCTGTGCGGCGATCCCGAGATCCTCGATCAGAGCCCGGAATGCGACATCGTCGCCGTGCGCGAGGGATACGTTTCCGTCACTCCCATCCGTGCCGAGATGACGGACTTCGGCCTGTTTCAGAAAATGTCCGAAGCGGGCTTCGCCCAAGGGATTCGACGGCCCTGACCGGTGTCGATTCCGCCGGGCCATGGCGGGAGGGTTCGAGTGAGTGGAGCGCGCGCCGACGGTGCCCCGGGGGGAGTGCGCCAGCTTCGCGTCTGCATGGATCGGATTCCCGCATGGAGGGGCCATCGTCTCGAATGGGTCGAGTCTACCGGCTCGACGAACGGGGATCTCAACGTCGCCGGCGATATGCGCCTTCTGGTTGCCGGGCACCAGACCGCGGGCCGCGGGCAGCGCGGAAGAACGTGGACGGCCGCTCCCGGCGCGGGGCTGCTGTTTTCCTTCACGTGGATCTGGCCGGACGTCGATACGGCATGGGAAATTCCGATCAGAACGGGACTTTCCGTCCGATCCGCCCTCCTCCCCTTCGCGGAGGCTGAAGACCGGATCTGGCTGAAATGGCCGAATGACATCTGTCTCGACGACGGAAAACTTGGCGGAATTCTCGTCGAATCGACCCTCAGGGAGGACGGTCTGCATCTTGTGATCGGCATCGGCATCAACCTGCGCGACCCGGGAAGGCTTGATGACGACGAGCCCGGAACGCGGATGAGACCGGCGGCTCTCGACGAGTGCGGGGAATCGGCCCGCGCCGCCGACCGCTGGACCGTTCTCGGAGCGTTCGTCCGTTCCTGGGCCGATCAGATGGACCTTGCCCGTTCGGGGGGGGAGGCGTTGAGAGCGGCCTATGTCGAAGCCGCCCGGCCGTTCTGGGGGCGGAACGTGCGCATCGCCCTGGGCGACGGCGAAATCGTGGAAGGGCGGGCGATGTCTCTGGCCGCTCGCGGGGCGCTCGAAATCCTCGAAAAAAACGGCGGGCATCGGCTCGTCACCGATGCCCGTCGACTTTTTCTCGTCGGGGAGTGATCCGGGTCAGAGGCCAGTGACGGGAATCAGGATCTTGTAGGAGAACGGCCCCTGATCGGTGCGCCCATACACCCAGACGTAGGCCTCGGTCGTCTGGTTCTCGAAGATGTGCTCCACGACCCCGGTTTTCATCTCGACGGGGGAGGTGGTGATCCGGTCGCGGCCGTCGAAAATTTCGATTTTCACCGAATCGCGCAGGACGCTTTGCGCGAAATCGACGCTGATCGCAAGCGGGGTCTGGGGCGAAATCGACTGGGCGGTCGGCGCCGGATCGATGTTGAAATCGAACGACTGGGCCCCGTTTGTCGCCCGGTTTTGGATCGAGACGCTGAGCAGGTAAGGTTTTTCTTCCTGACGGCCGGATGCGGTGGTGACTCCGCCCGCATTCTTCGCGCGATCAGCCCCTGCCACGGGGCTGGTGGATGTGCTTCCGTCGACGTCGCCTTCCTGAGCCATGGCGTAGGAGGTATCCTGCGCCGCAGCGGTGTCGGCGAGGGCGGGAGACTCCGTTCCGGCGCTTCCGTCGCCCCCCTGCCGTTGGCCGGCGCTCGCTCCGGAGGAACCCGACTCGCCGGCCTGAGCGGAGCCGTCGGACGAACCTGCGACCGAGCTTCCGCCCGAGCCGTCTTGGGACGTCCCGGCGCCTGCCGCTTCGGAGTCGGTCGTGCCGGCGCGCGTGGTTTTCCGTGCTCCCGCCCTGCCGGTATCGGCCGTGCGGCCGGAAGAACCGGACTGAACGTCGCCGAATGCGGTTTTGGCGTCTGTGGGCGAGGTGCCGCCCGTCTGCGGCGCCTCGCCGACTCCATGTCCGGTTTCAGTCGCACGGGATGAGCTTTCGTCGGCAGCGCCACTCCGGTCGCCGGCAACCTCGGGCGGGTTCGCCGGATCGGTGTACAGGTCGCTCATGTCGTAGGTCGCGCCTTCACCACCGGCGTCGGCGTCATGTCTGATGCTGCCGGTGCGAGCTCCCCAGCCCGTCGCGGCTGCAGAGGAAGAGTCCCTGCCGCCCGAACTGCCGGCGTCGCCCGCGCGGCCCGAGAGGTCCGGGTCATCCGTGCGAGCGCCGGATGTTTCGACGGTACGGTTCGCGAAGGACATCTTCAGAACCGGAATCTGCACGTTGATGATCTCCTGGCTGTCCTTCGACACGGGATGCCTGTAGACGACGCGCGCGGTGTAATCCTTCTGGTTCGGAACTCGGAAAATGTGGCGGTAATTGGCGGGGAACGAGCCGTGCTCGAAAGCGTGATCCCCCTCGTTGTCCCGGATGGTGACGCTCAGATCGTTGCGATCTATCCCGGCGCCGAGGTCGAGGGCGATCTTGACGCGGGTGTCTTCATAGATGGGCCTGGTGATCGACGCGACGACGGGCACCCGGCCTGGTTGGGACGGATTGATCGCGGCCGCGTAGCGGCATTCCTGCTGTGATATAGGATCAAATATAGAAAGGATGACGGGAGGCTCGGGGATCTTCGCGGGGGCTGCGTCGATTCCCTTGGGCGCCGCGGCCGGCGTGGCCGATGCGGGAGAAGCGCCCGGCTTCGCGGAGGCCGTCGTGGAGGGTGTCGACGGGGACGAAGGCTTCGTCGGCGCGGAGGAGGCTGAAGGCGCTGAAGGCGCGGAAGGAGCCGATGGGGTCGAGGGCTGTGCGGATGCCGTCGGAGCTCCCGGGGTGCCGGACGTTCCGGTCGAACCGGGTGCCGGCGAAGGCGCTGCCGGCGCCGTTTCAGGTTTCGACTCGACGCCGATATTGCCTTCGGCCCAGGTTTCCTTCACTTCGTAGGGTTTGCCGTCGGGCCCGATTTTCCACTTTTTCTCCCATGTCCAGGCCCAGCCGGAGCCGCCGCCGGCCTCCTTGATCTTGGTGGCCGCATCGTTGAGAAAGCCGTTCACGAAGCCCTGCTGGTCGGAAGTGCCGGTATTCGACACCTGTGAGCCGTCTTTCCTGGTGCCGCCGGTGGTCGTGATGATCGTCTCGATTTTTTCAGGGCTGCCCGCTGTACCGCCGGATCCCGAGGTGAAACCGCTGGAGGGCGATTCCCACGGCCTGGGATCCTCCGCCTGCGCCGGTACAGCGGCAAACAGGGCGACGATCAACAGAAGGGCTGGAGCGACGTCTCGTGCGTGCATTGTCGAAAGCCTCCTCAAAAGCAAATCCCCATGTCACTCTTAAGTATATTGGGTTTCTTGGGGCCTTGTCAAAATGATCCTCCCTATTGTATGAAAGATGGGTATACCGGAAATGAAATGTCGGTGAACACGGTTTCAGGGTACGCCGAAGGCGCCGCGGTTCCGTGGTTTCACCCAGGAGGCGGGAATGCCCGATTTCGATCCGCGGCTCATCGCATGCCGACGGTGCGGCGTCATCATGATGAGGTTGTCGCGAGACATCTGCCAGAAATGCCACCTCGAAGAGGAAGAGGATTTCAATAAGGTGAAGGACTACCTTCGCGACCACCCCGGCGCCTCGATGAAGGAAGTCGCTGTCGGAACCGGAGTTGCCGAGAGTCTGATCGAGAAATTTGTCTCGAGTGGCCGCCTCGAACGGCTTGGCGTCGTCGTCGAGCACGCCTGCCAGACCTGCCACAAGCAGATTTCCTCGGGCATCATCTGCCCGGAATGCAAGAAAGACCTGAAAATGCATCTTCAGCAGTTGAGGGACGAGGTGACCCGCACGCGTGAGCCGCCGAAGCCGAAGCGGGACGACTCCTCCGACGGCGGGTTCCACTCCAGTAAAACCAGAAGATCTGAGTAGTTGAATTGGATATGGTGCTGTGCTAGACTTCATTGTTTGTGCCTCTATACTGGCTTCCGGTGCGGGTTGTGTGGTTCGTAACCGCGCCAGGCCGCTGCAGTGTGGCTGCGCGGCGTATCTTGCGGCAAATCCTGGGCCTTGCCCGACACGGAGAGAAAGCAGATGATTCCTGGTGAGGAAAAAGGCGAAATCAGTAACGAGTTTTTCAAAAAACTCAATCAGCAGATCGTCCAGAAGGACAACCTCATCAAGCTGCTGCAATTGCAGATCAAGACGCTGAAATCCCAGGCTGATGAAGCCGCCGAGGGGCCGAAGAAGGCCGATCTGGAAAAGGCTCTTGAGGCGAAGGAAACCGAAGTGAGGCGTCTCGAAGCCAGTCTGGCCGAGGGAAAAGCCGAACTCGATTCCCGTCTTCGCGAGAAAGAAGAGCAGATCCGCTCCCTCCAGCAGCTCCTGGAACAACACCAGCAGGACCAGCAGGAAGCCTTGGCCGCTTCTGCCGCGGAAGCCCGGATTCCGGAACTCGAATCGCGGATAACCGAACTTGAAGGCCGGATCGAACACGAAAAACAGGCGCGCGCCGCCGTCGAAGCCGCGGGGCAGGCTGCCGACGAAGAGCTCCAGAAGCTCAAAGCCGAACTCGAGGCCGCCCGGGCCGCCGGAGAAGAAGTCCAGAAGCTCAAGGCCGATCTCGAGGTCGCCCAGGCGATGGCGGCCGAACGGGAAAAACTGCTGGAAACCATAGCCGACCTCGAACGCGAACTTGCCGACGCAAAGGCGAAGGGCGCAGAGCTCGTGCTGACCTCCTCTCCCGAGGAATCGACCCGAATCTCCGAACTCGAACAGGACGTGGCCACTCTCAAGGGGCTCATTGCCGAGAAGGACGAACAGCTCTCGACCCTGCTGGCTCCGGGCGGCGCCGTGATATCCGAGGTTGATCTCCAGGCTCTGAAGCTCGAAATCAATTCGACGAAGCAGGCGCTCCAGGAGGCGATGGCCCGCGCGATGCGCGCCGACGAGCTCGAAAAGCTGATTCCCGAACTTGAAAACCAGGTCGCCGAACTGCCCGAGTTGCGCCGCAAAGTCGCGATGCTCGAAAACAGCAGCGCCGGCCTCGACGAGATGCCTCTCAAATATGCGGCTCTCGAAGCCGAGCGTCAGGCCCTCCAGGAGGAAGTCCTCGCCCTGAAGGCGAGACCGTCCGCCTCGCTGGACGATCTTGCGAAGCTGAGCCGCCTCAACGAGGAGTTCGGGCGCAGACTCGCCCAGAGCGAGGAGGAAAAGACGAAACTCCGCCAGGAGATCCTCGACTTGCGCATGAACCTCAACATGCAGCACGACACCACGGTGCATGATCCGAACGTGCGCATCGAGATCGAGCAGTTGACGGGACAGGTCGCCGACCAGTTGGTGGCAATTCAGAAGCTCGAAGGTCTGCTGACGCAGCAGAAGCGAGACCTCATCACGAAGGACGAGGAGATCGCAACCCTGAAACAGAAGCTCGCGGCGGCCGAGGACTCCACCTCCGTCATCTCGGCCGACTCCGACAACCAGATCATTTCCGGCTTCATCGACTTCTTCGACGGCCTCGACGCGTTCCTGTCGAAGAACCAGAACCCCGAACTCCAGAGCCTGCATCGCAAGCTGCTCGACCGGCTCATTATCCCGAACAAGATCCAGTATATGCCGGTCGTCTCCGAGATCTACGATCCCCAGCGGCACGTCGCGACCGATTATTTCCGCTCCGACAAATTCCCCGAGAAATGCATCGTGTTCGAGGTCGAAAAGGGCTACCGCAAAGGCGACTCGGTCATTAAAAAGTCGAAGGTATGGGTCGTCCAGAACCTGTATCACTGTGCCAGCTGCGATGCCCTCCAGGGCAATCCCGACAGCCGGTTCTGCCACCTGTGCGGCAAGAAAATCACGGCTCCGAACGGGCTTCCCGTCGACAGCCTGCCGACCTTCGAGCCGACCGCGACCACGTATCTGCGGTTCGCCGAGCGCATGATCGAGACCAAGCAGTTTGACAAGGCCCGTGAATACCTGAAGGAAGGCCTCTCGATCGATCCGCAGTCGGTGCCGATCCTGCTCAGGCTCGCCGACGTCTACGCGCAGGCCTCCGAATTCTCCGAATCGCTCGTCCTGCTCAAGCAGGCTCAGGCGGTCAAGGAAGATCCGAGAATCGCCGATCGCATCAAGCAGCTCGAGGTCAAGATCACGATCTACGAACAGGCGCGCAGCCTCAATCTGAGCCCCGAAGAGTTCGATAAGCTGGTCAACCTCATCCAGAAATAAACTATATATACACCGATATGAATACAGCAGCCGACGCAGAAAAGAACGTTTCGACCTCCTCGGATACGCTCGCAAAGGCCTATAACCCCGCCGATGTGGAAGACCGGATCTACGGATCATGGGAACGGCAGAAATGCTTCCATGCAGACGAGTCCGCCCCAGGCCCCCGCTTCACCATCGTCATCCCCCCGCCGAATGTCACGGGGATGCTCACGATGGGCCACGTGCTGAACAACACCCTCCAGGACATCCTCATCCGCCTTCACCGCATGTCGGGGAAGGAGACGCTGTGGCTGCCCGGCACCGACCACGCCGGCATCGCGACCCAGAACGTCGTCGAAAAAGCCCTCGCGAAGGAGAAAACCTCGCGCCACGACCTCGGCCGCGAGAAGTTCCTCGAGAAGGTCTGGGCCTGGAAGGAAAAATACGGCGGCATCATCATCAGCCAGCTCAAGAAGCTCGGCTGCTCCTGCGACTGGGAGCGCGAGCGGTTCACGATGGACGACGGCCTGTCTCGGGCCGTGCGCGAATCGTTCGTCCGCCTTTATAAAGATGGCTTGATATATAAAGGAAAGTATATCATCAACTGGTGCCCGCGCTGCCGCACCGCCCTTTCCGATGAAGAGAAAATCCCCGAAGAGAAAAAGGGCAGCCTCTGGTACATCAGGTATCCGCTCAAGAGCGGAAAAGGACATGTCATCGTCGCCACGACCCGTCCCGAAACGATGCTCGGCGACACGGCCGTCGCGGTGAACCCGGACGACGACCGGTTCCGCGACCTCGTCGGACAGTCGCTGGTCCTGCCCCTGATGAACCGCGAGATCCCCATCATCGCTGACGACTATGTCGATCCGAAGTTCGGCACCGGTGCCGTCAAGGTCACGCCGGCGCATGACCCCAACGACTTCGAGATGGGGCGGCGCCACAGTCTCGAGCAGATCATCGTGATGGACGAAGGCGGCGTGATGAACGAACGGGCCGGTTCCTACAAGGGACTCGACCGGTTTGCCGCGCGCGAGAAGATCGTCGCCGACCTCCAGGAGCAGGGACTGCTCGAAAAAATAGAAGACCATACACTTGCCGTCGGCCACTGCGAGCGGTGCAACACCGTCATCGAGCCCTACCTGTCCGACCAGTGGTTCGTCCGCATGAAGCCCCTGGCCGAGAAGGCCATCGCCGCCGTGAAGGATGGCACGCTCCGGTTCACCCCGAACCGCTGGGTGGGCGTCTACCTGCACTGGATGGAAAACATCCGCGACTGGTGCATCAGCCGCCAGCTCTGGTGGGGCCATCGCATACCCGCCTACACCTGCGGCCACTGCAAGAACGTCATGGTCGAGATGGAAGCCCCGATGACCTGCTCCAAATGCGGCAAAACAGACCGCATCACGCAGGACGAAGACGTGCTCGACACGTGGTTCAGCTCCTGGCTGTGGCCTTTCTCGACGATGGGCTGGCCTGAAAAAACCAGAACCCTCGACTCCTTCTATCCGACCGACACGCTGGTGACCGGCCCCGACATCATCTTCTTCTGGGTCGCCCGCATGGTCATGGCCGGCTACTACTTCATGGATCGCTGCCCCTTCCACGATGTCTACTTCACCAGCATCGTCCGCGATATGAAGGGCCGCAAGATGAGCAAATCGCTCGGCAACTCGCCCGACCCGCTCGACATCATCGCCACCTACGGCGCCGACGCCCTGCGGTTCACGATCGTTTGGCTCGCCCCTGTCGGCCAGGACATCCGGTTCGCCGCCGACAAGGTCGAGATCGGCCGCAACTTCGCGAACAAGCTGTGGAACGCCTCGCGCTTCACCCTGATGAACATGACCGGCGCGGCCTGCACGATTGCCGACCCGCTGCCCCCCGTGGAACAGCTCTCGATCTGGGACCGCTGGCTCCTCTCGCGGTTCAACGGCGCGGTCGAAACCGTTCGGCGCGAGCTCGCCGACGGCCAGTACAAGTTCAACGAAGCCCTCAAGGGTGTATACGAGTTCATATGGAACGAGCTGTGCGACTGGTACATCGAGATGAGCAAGTCGACCCTCATGGGTCCCGACGGCCCCGACAAGGACCGCGTGCGCCGCGTTCTGCTGCACGTGCTTGACGGCGCCCTGCGCCTGCTGCATCCGTTCATGCCGTTCGTCACCGAAGAGATCTGGCGCAAGCTGCCCGGCGCGAAGGGAAACCTGATGCAGGCCTCATATCCGGTCGTCCGGCCCGAGTTCGTAAACACGCCGCTCGAAGCCGAGGTTGGCGAGGTGATGGAAGCGGTCCGCGTGATCCGCAACCTGCGCGCTTCCGCCAACATCGCTCCCGGGAAGCGCGTCACCGTGCGAGCCTTGCGAAACGAGGCTCTCAGCCCCGTCATCGAGCGTCACGCCGACATGATCAAGGCGCTGTCCAATGCCGAACGGCTCGACGTCGTCACGGCGAAGCCGTCCGGACATCTCGTCGGCCTGATGGGCGCTTCCGAGATCTGCCTCGATCTGGCCGGCATGGTCGATGTCGAAGCAGAGAAGAAGCGCGTCGCGCAGGAGATCGCCAAGGTCGAGAAGGAGCTCGCGAAGATCGCGGGCAAGCTCGAAGACCAGAACTTCGTTTCCAAGGCTCCGCCCGAGGTCGTCGAGCATATTCGCTCCGGGATCGACGCCTACGGGCTGCAGAAGGCCAAGCTCAACGAATACCTGACGGAACTGGGGAAGATCTGACACCGTGAAATTCCAGGCTACACCCAAGGAGCAGCTCGAGATCGTCGCGACCGGAACGGTCGACATCGTCACCCGTGACGAGCTGCTGAAAAAGTTCGAGAAATCATACGCCACCGGCAAACCGCTGGTGATCAAACTCGGGGCCGATCCGTCGGCGCCCGACATCCATCTCGGCCATACCGTTGTGCTTCAGAAGATGCGCCAGTTCCAGCAGCTCGGCCACGAGGTCGTGTTCCTGATCGGCGACTTCACCGGCCGCATCGGCGACCCGACCGGCAAGAAGAAGACCCGGCCGGCGCTCACCGAAGACGAAGTGAAGGCGAATGCCGAGACCTACAAGCACCAGATCGCCAAGATCCTCGATCTCGAGCGCACCCGCATCGTGTTCAACAGCAGCTGGCTCGGCTCGCTGACCTTCGCCGACGTGCTCAAGCTCACCTCGCAATACACCGTCGCGCGCATGCTCGAACGCGACGATTTCAGCACCAGATACAAGAACCAGACGCCGATCAGCATCGTCGAATTCATGTACCCGCTGATGCAGGGCTACGACTCGGTCGCGCTCAAGTCCGACGTCGAGCTGGGCGGCCTCGACCAGACGTTCAACCTGCTCGTCGGTCGCGAATTGCAGCGGGCCTACGGCGTGGAGCCGCAGATCACGCTCACCATGCCGATCCTCGAAGGCCTCGACGGCAAGGACAAGATGTCCAAGAGCCTCGGCAACTACGTCGGCATCAACGAAGAGCCTGGCCAGATCTACGGCAAGCTGATGTCGATTCCCGATGAATTGATGATCAAATATTTCGAGCTGCTCACCGACCTCACCCCGGCCCAGCTCAAGGAAGTCCGGGAACAGGCGCCGCGCGAGCCGAAGGCCGTGAAAATGCGCCTGGCGCGCCGCATCACCGCGATGTACCACGGCGAGGAAGCCGGCGCGAAGGCCGAAGAGGGCTTCGAAAAGCTGTTCGGGAAAACCGGCGACGGCCTTCCCGACCAGATCGACGAGACGACCATCGCCTGCGGCGCCGACGGCATCACCCTGGTGAAAGTGCTTGTCCAGTCAGGGCTGGCACCGAGCGGCGGCGAGGCGAAACGCCTCATCCAGCAGGGCGGCGTGCGCGTCGAGCAGGAAAAGTGCACCGATCCCGGCCGCCCGTTCAAGGCCGGCGACTCATTCGTGCTCCAGGCCGGGAAGCGCAGTTTCAGACGTATCATTCTCACCGCATGAGCCGACCTTGAGGTCCATTCCGGTTCTCGAAGCCGGAACGGCGCAGACCAGGCGGACCCCATGCGATGCGTGTTTCAGGGGCGCGTGGCGCCCCGCAAGGAGGCAACCATGTCACAGAATCTTACACTCACACTCCCCGATGGCAAAGCGCTCGAAGTCCCCGCCGGCGCCACCGTGCGCGACGCGGCCGCGAAAATCGGCCCCAAGCTGGCCCAGGCGGCCATTGCCGGCAAGATCGACGGCGAGTTCGTCGACATTCGCATGCCTCTCCTCAAGGGCGGCAAGTTTGAAGTCGTCACCATGAAATCTGCCGACGCGGCCGAAGTCTACCGCCACTCGATGGCGCACATCATGGCCGAAGCGGTCCTCAAGCTGTTTCCCGAAGCCCAGTTCGGCATCGGCCCCTCGATCGAGAACGGCTTCTACTATGATTTCCAGCTCCCCCGCGCCCTCACCGTGGACGACCTGGCGCATATCGAGAAAGAGATGCACGCCTCGATTGCGGCGAAGGCGCCGTTTACCCGCGAGGAGTTCGACCGCGCCGGGGCCCTCGAGCTGTTCAAAAAGCTGAACCAACCCTTCAAGGTCGAGCTGATCAACGAGCTACCCGAGTCCGAACGGATCTCGGTGTTCCGCCACGGCGCGTTCGTCGATCTCTGCCGCGGCCCGCATCTGCCCGACACAGGCACAGTCAAGCATTTCAAGCTCCTCAGCGTGGCCGGCGCCTACTGGCGCGGCGACGAGAAGCGGCCGATGCTCCAGCGCATCTACGGCACCTGCTTCGCCTCGAAGGAAGAACTCGACGGTTACATCACCATGCTCGAAGAGGCGAAGAAGCGCGACCACCGAAAACTCGGCAAGGATCTCGATCTGTTCTCGGTCCACGAAGACGTCGGCCCTGGCTTGGTCTTCTGGCATCCGAACGGCGCACGTATCCGGCATGTCATCGAAAGCTACTGGAAAGAGATGCATTATCGGAACGGGTACGAGTTGATCAACACGCCCCACATGGGACGCAGCTGGCTGTGGGAAACCAGCGGCCACCTCGGCTTCTATAAAGACTCGATGTACAGCCCGATGAACATCGACGAAAACGACTATTACATCAAGCCGATGAACTGCCCGTTCCATATCATGATCTATAAAAGCCAAAAACGCTCATACCGCGACCTGCCCCTCCGCTGGGCCGAACTCGGCACGGTGTACCGCTACGAGAAGAGCGGCGTTCTCCATGGGCTTCTCCGCGTGCGCGGCTTCACGCAGGACGACGCGCACATCATCTGCACCCCCGAGCAGATCGAGGACGAGATCGCCGAAGTGCTGCGGTTCAGCCTCTCTCTCTGGCGTACCTTCGGCTTCGAGAAGATCAAGGCGTATCTTGCCACCCGCCCTGAGAAGGCGGTCGGGGAGCAGTCCCGTTGGGACACGGCTCTCGAAGCCCTGAAGCGCGCGGTCGCGAAGGAAAACCTCGAGTGCGAACTCGACGAAGGTGGCGGCGCCTTCTACGGCCCGAAGATCGATCTGAAAATCAAGGATGCGCTGGGCCGCGAGTGGCAGATGACCACGATCCAGTTCGACTTCAACCTTCCCGAGCGGTTCGACATGACCTTCGTCGGCGCCGACGGGCAGGAGCACCGTCCCTACATGGTGCACCGCGCCCTGCTCGGCTCGATCGAGCGGTTCTTCGGCGTGCTGATCGAGCACCACGGCGGCGCCATGCCCCTCTGGCTCGCGCCGGTCCAGGTCGCCGTCCTGTCCATCTCGGAGAAGCATCTCGAGTATGCGAAGAAGGTGACCGAAGAGTTCCGGAAGCGCGGCGTGCGCGTCTGGCTCGACTCCGGCAACGACAAGATCGGGTACAAGATCCGGCAGGCGCAGTTGCAGAAAATCCCCTTCATGGCTATCCTTGGCGAAGAGGAAGCCTCGAGCGGGAAGATCACGATCCGCAAGCGGACGGGAGAGAACCTGACCGGGATTTCCCTCGAGACGTTCGTTGCGGAGCAGGAATGGAAAAAGGAAGCGATCTGACCCTGGTCGACGTGGGAGACATCGTCTTCCGCGTCATGCAGCGGTTTCTGTTCCGCAAAAGCGCCGATCCGGGCGTCGTCGTAACGTCCACCTCGAGCGCCCTGCAGGAAAGTCTCTTCCTTCGACTGCCAGATACCAGCACTCTGCTGATCAAGATGTTTCCTCACCGCAACTTCATGAACGAGAACGTATACCGGATCGAGATCTACAAGACGAAAAGCGGTGATATGCGCGGAAACCGGATAGGCTTCGTTGAAGTGTCTCTCGACAGCGGGGCGACCGAGGAGATCCGTTTGTTCGTCGAGGGGGCCCTTTCCCAGCTTGGGTTCTGAAGTCGGCGTACGATATCTATAAGGAGAAATATATATGCGTGCAGTGATCGATTCGAGCAAGGGTGCGTATTTTCGGTGTCTCGTCGAGAACGGCGACCTGCTGACCATCCATCGCGAGATGCTTCCGGAAGGGGTTGCCGAGGGAGACGTGCTGAAGGTGTCCTTCAGCCTCGATGCCGATGCGACGAAGCGCCAGAAGGAACTGATGGCCGCGCGCCAGGCGTGAGAAAACCGCGGAATGCCCGCTCCTAAACGGGGGCGGGTTCTTTTTGCACCGGTGATGAGAGGAACGATCGGCGCCCGCGGAGCATCGGTCGCAAAGGCAGTTCTGTTCAGCCTTTGCGTCCTCTTCGTCTGTACGGCGGGGTTTTCCGGTCAGCAGGTCGCCGGAACCCCGCCCGAACGAGAACACGTCGATCGCCTTCTCCGGGAGAGGGCGAGGCTTCTCGTCGAAAAGGCCCTGAAGGCCGAGCGAGCAGGCGAATACGCCGAGGCGGTGGAAGCATACGAGGATGCCTACGAGGCATTTCCCGGCAACGTGACGCCCCTGCTCGGCTGGGGGGATCTGCTGTGCCGCCTCGGTCAGTTCGACCATTCCATGGCCGTCCTGAAGCGTATTCCGGTCGGCCAATTGTCCCCGGCCGGGCAAGCAAGGGTGAACCTGCTGTTCGCCCGGATCGCCGTCGCCCAGGGAGACCTCGAACGGGCGGCGATATTATATAGTGAAATATTGAAGTATCAGCCCTCGAACTCCGGTGCCCGGGTCAGGCTCGCTCATCTGAACCGGATGTTTGGCTTCGAGAGCCGGAAACTCGAACTCCTGCGCGACAGGAGAGGACGTGACCACCTGTCATACCGGGACCGCGTTCTTCTGTTCCTTCTCGAGCTCGACTCCCTGCGATTGGTCGATGCGGCAGATTCCGCCGTCCAGCTGTCGGACGCTCTCGCCTCGTTTCTGAAATCAGGCGACGGGAGCGCAGCCTGGAGCCTGTGGCTCCAGACGTTTCCGCTCGTCAATTACCTGAGCGCCATTCCGCTCGGGCTGGCCCCCGACATCGGCATTCTGTATTCCCTCATCCTGATCGGCACCCTGATCGTCATGGCGGTGCGCCTTGCGCCGGCGGCGCCGGTCTGGAGCAGTCTGGTCTTCGGCCTCCTCGCCGTGCTTCATGTCGCCGTCGCCGGGTGGCTCGGTCTTCCGGACGCCCGAGCGGCTTTGCTCGTCGATGCGTTCTCGATCTACGACTCGGTCTGGATCGTTCCGCGACTGCTGATCGCGATGCACGCCGTCACGCTCGTGCTTATCATCGGCTTTCCGCTGCTTTTTCTCACTCCTGAACGGAAACGGCCCAGGCGCAGCGAGTTGTATGCCGTCTGGTTCTTCTGCTGGTGGTTCATGGCGTTCGTGCTGGCGTTCCAGAGCAGGCTCGATATCACGGTTCGGCTGCCGGCCATGCTGACTTCGCTCGTCTGCGCCACGCTGGCGGCGTTCTGGATGCCGCTCGGAAGGTTCATGATGTATCAGGCCGCGAAAGTGACGGGCCTGAGTCGGATGATGCCCACTGTCAGCATGGGCGACGGGGAGAGCTTCTCCGATGCGAAGCTTCACGAGGCGCAGGCGGTCAGCAGGCTCGAGGAAGAGGAGTTCGACGCGGTCATCCTCGCGGGAAAGCGGCTGTTCGCCCTCCACGATCGCGCCTCCTTTCCGGTGATGCATCTCTCCATGATCAGGGCCTATCTCGAGCAGGAAGACATCTATGAGTGCCGGAAGCTGCTGTTCGAGTTTCAGTCCCGGTTTGCCGATTCCCGGCAGGCGGTGTACGGCATCCTGATGGAGGCCTTGCTGAAAAGCGTCACCGGAGACTTCGCCGGTGCGCTGAAGACGATCAATACGATTCCTGAGTCGCGCGCGGCGTCGTTCGGGGGAGACGATACGGCCCTGAGCCTTCTCGTCACGGGACGATGCCATGCCGCGCTCGGGAATCCCCAGCAGGCGCGCCAGGACTGGACGCGGGCCCTCGAATACGCGAAACTGCCGCTCGCCCGGGCTTCCATTCTTGCCGAGTTGGCCCTTCAGGATGTGTCGGACAACCGGCAGGACGGGCGGGAAACATGGTCGGCGGCGGCGAAGGTCATCGGCGGGGGAGCCAAGACGGCAGCATACGCGCACATGATCCGGTCGATCGATTTTTTCATCGCGGATCGCCTCGATGACGCCCAACAGGCGGCCACCCAGGCGTGTCTGGCATTTCCCCGATGCGGCCCCGCCTTCGCCTGGTATGGCCATCTGCTCTGCGTCATGGGACGGTTTGCCGAAGCCCAGGCCCTCCTCGAGAAGATGACTCCCGGAATGGCCGCCGGAAACCGCCTGATGGAGGAGATTACCAGCCTCGGATGAGTCCGCGCGCGCCCATGGCAATGACGCTTCAGAGAGGGTATAATGAGCGTGTATGGCGGACGAGATCGGCAATGAGACGAAGGTTCCTTCCCGGATAACGGATATTCTCGCGTTTCTCGGGAGTATCGGTATCGGGGCCCTCGCCTACCTCGTTTTCACCAACAAGATACCGAAATTATATGGATATGTGTATAATTATTTCTATGTGTTGGCGATCGTGGGCGTCCTCGGGGTGATGGGGGAACGGATCGCCACGGCCTTTCTGGCCTTTTTCCTGCCTCTGCTGGTGGGGGGGGCGACTCTGGCGTTGAAATACAGACCCGACCGGTTCCCGATCGAGGACTGGTGGGAAGCGTATTCCGTGCTGGTCCTGTTCAGCGCCGGCTTCCTGTATTACCTGTTTTTCAAATGGGAAGCGGTGAAGAAGCTGAAGGGGGGGGATCAGGGAAGTCTCAAAGCCCGCGTCGATCCGAACGCCGCCGCCCGGTATCGTGACGATCAGGCCCGGAAAGAGGCCGCGAAAGAGGGCGACCTGGGCGGCCTTGCCGGGAAGGTCGAGAAAGAGGAGAAGAAGTTGAAGGGGGCCCGGGAAAAGGCCGTTGCGGAGCAGGTCGACCCGAACGAAACCGCCGAACAGCGCATGGAGCGCGAGATCCGACAGATCAAGGACGATTTCAGCAAGAAGTCGATGAAGCTCTCGACGACCCTGCTGCGGATCAAGAACCTCTCGAAGAGTCTCGACCGCGACGAGATCTTCACGACGATGCTCGAGATCGTGAGCAAGGGTCTCGACGCGAGCCGGGTCCAGTTGCTCCTGAACGACGAGGCCGAAGGCAAGCTCCGCGTCGTCAGGGCAGAGGGCATGTCGGCCAAGGAATACAAGGACCTCGTCATTCCCCACGAGGAGAACAGCATCATCGCGTTCCTGGCGAGAAGCGGCGGAAGCGAGAAGGCCCAGGGGGGCGCCCTCGGGGTCAAGGAGTGCGAGATCGACCCGAAGACGAAGGGGCTGGTTGGCCAGGGCGTGCTCAAATCGGTCATCGCCGCGCCCATTTACGTCGAGAACAAGGTGTTCGGCGTGCTGAACGTCGAGAAGATGCAGAACCCCGACTACACGCGCGACGATCAGAACCTGCTCGCAACCTGCGCCGACGTGGCCGGCCTTGTCATGAAGAACGCCAAGCTCTACTCCGCGACGATGGAGGACCTCGTTTCGACGAAGAAGATCAGCGAGGAACAGCTCCGCCGGAACGAGGAGCTCAAGGGAAGCCTCTCGCGCATCGTCTCCCCGAGCGTTGCCGACATGATCATGCGCGACCCGTCGGCCCTCAAGCTCGGCGGCAGCAAGTGCGAATGCACCATGTTCTTCTCCGATATCCGCGGCTTCACCAAGATGTCGGAAAAGATGGATCCGACCGCGATCGTCGAGCAGCTGAACGTGTATTTTACCCGCATGACCGACATCCTGATGGAACTGGACGGAACCCTCGACAAATACGTCGGCGACGAGTTGATGGCCCTGTTCGGCGCCCCCGTGTCGCGGCCCGACGACCCGATCCGCGCCGTCCTGTGCGGCGTGAAGATGCTCGCCGCCCTCGAAGAGCTCCAGAAAACCTGGGAGCGGGAAGGCAGGCCGATCATTCAGATCGGCATCGGCATCAACACCGGCGAAGTCACGGCCGGCTACATGGGTTCGGAAAAACAACTCTCCTACACGGTCATCGGCGACAACGTCAACCTTGCGGCGCGCGTCATGGCGAACGCCAAGCCGATGGAGCTGCTGATCACGAAAAGCGTCTACGATTTCGTGAAGGAGTATTTCGTCACGACGCCGCTCGAGCCGATCATGGTGAAGGGAAAATCCATGCCGATCGACATATATCTGGTGAAAGGCATCCGGCCCGGCGTCGATCTGGGGGAGATCATCGGCCAGGGAATCGGTTCGTTGACGCTGGCCGGGAGCGAACCGGCGCCGCATGCCGCGGCGGCCGCCTCGGCCCGGCCGGGCATGCTTCCTCCCGGGATGGCGGGTGAAGAGTTGAAGCAGAACGTGCAGATCGACGGGAAGCCAAAGGTCATCGAATGCCACAACTGCGGCACCGAGAACGAGATGCAGACCAAGTTCTGCACCAAGTGCGGCATGCCGATCTTCTGATCCTTACGAGAAGTTTTTTTTGAACCGTCGGGCCGAGAGGAAGAACGTCGTGAACCCGATCAGGGCGAGAGCCCCGAACTGGGGCCAGAGGACGGCGAGTCCGGTTCCCTTCAGAAAGATGCTCCGGATGATCACGAGGAAATACCGCATCGGATTGATCAGCGTCAGCGCCTGAATCGCCTCCGGCATGTTGGCGATCGGGAAGGCGAAGCCGGAAAGCAACATCGCCGGCGTGAAGAAGAAAAAGGTGCTCATCATCGCCTGCTGCTGGGTTTCGCATAGCGTCGAGATGAGGAGTCCGACGCCCAGGGTCGTCAGCATGTACAGCCCGGCGGCGGCGAACAGCAGCGCGATCGAGCCCCTGACGGGAATGCCGAACCAGAACACCGCTACGCTCATGACGAGGACGATCTCGCCGACGCAGATCAACGCGAACGGAATGGTTTTGCCGAGGATGAACTCGAACGGCGTGATGGGCGAGACCATGATCTGCTCGATCGTGCCGATCTCCTTCTCGCGCACGATCGCCATGCCGGTCAGCATCAGCGAGACGAGCGTCACGATCAGGGCGACGACGCCGGGGACAAAGAAGAAGACGGCCTCCCGGTTCGGGTTATACCAGGAACGGCTTTCGAGCGTCACCTCGCCGACCCGCGGAAGCGCGCCCGCCGTCCGCCGTGCTCGGTCGCGCCGGAGGTCTCCGTTGAACGAGCGGATGATGCGGGTCGCATACTGGAGGGCGATGCCGGCCGTGTTCGAGTCGGTGCCGTCCGTGAGAATCTGGAGCGGCATCGTCCGGCCGGCGGCGATGCCGGCTCCGAAGCCTGGCTCGAAGCGCAGGATGACCAGGGCTTTTCCGAGGTCGAGGACGTTCCGAAGTTCGGCGTCGGTGCGGGGAGAGGCGGCGGCCGCGAAAACGCCGCTCCCGAGGAACCTCGCCGCAAGCTCGCGGCTCTGGGGCGTTCCGTCGCGGTCGCAGACGGCCGTCGGAATGTGGCGAACGTCGGTCGCCATGGCGTAGCTGAAGACGAACAACTGGATGAACGGGAGGGCGAAGATGACGCCCTTCATCCGGTTGTCGCGGAGAATCTGGATGAACTCCTTGACGACGAGGCGGCGCACGCGTTCGATGCGCCGGGACAAGCCCTGCGTGGCGGCGCTCATTCGAGATTCTTCCGGAAGAAAAAAATAGATAGTAATATAAAACAAGAGGCGAACAACAGCAGAAGGAGGATCTCGTCTTGCAGGGCCTGGATGCCGAGGCCCTTGAGCTGGATCCCCTTGAGCACGGTGACGAAATACCGGGCCGGGAACGCCCGAGTGACCGCTTGCACGAAGCCCGGCATCTGGCTGATCGGCGAGATGAAACCGGAAAGCAGCATGGCGGGAAGGAACGTTGCGACCATCGCCGCCTGGCTCGCCAAAAGCTGGTTGCGCGTCACGATGCTGAGAAAGATGCCCAGGCCGAGGCCTGCGGCGAGATACACCGCGGCGATCGTCAGCAGCAGGAGGGGGTTGCCGCGCATCGGCACCGCGAACAGGAACCGGCTGGCGAACAGCGTCAGCACGACGTCGAGCATGCCGATGGCGAAATACGGCGAGAGTTTTCCCAGGACGAGTTCGGCCCGGGAAACGGGCGTCGAGATCAGTTGCTCCATCGTGCCGGTCTCCCATTCGCGCGCGACGCTCAGCGGCGTCAGGAGACCGGCGATGATCATCAGCACGACGGCCATGACGCCGGGGATGATGAACAGCCGGGACTCCATGTCGGGGTTGTACCAGGCACGGGGTCGCATCTCGACGGGAGTATCGGGCGGTTTGCGGCCCTGGCGGCGGAGTTGCTCGAGGAGAATGTCGCCCGAAAAGGCGGCGATGACGGCCTCGGCGTAGCCGAGGGCGATCGTCGCGGTGTTGGCGTCGCTGCCGTCGGCGACGATCTGGACCGTCACCGAACGGCCGGCGCCGAGATCGCGATGGAACGCCTGCGGAATGATGAGCGCGAGGACGGCCTCCCGGCGGTCGAACGCCCGCTCTATATCTATATATGATGATATATACCTGGCGAGTTGAAAGTATCGCGAGCCGGTGAACCTCGAGACGAAGTCGCGACTGAGATTGGTATCGCACTGGTCGAGAACGAGTAGTCCCACCCGGTCGACGTCGAGCGAGAGAGCATACCCGAACAGCAGCATCAAGACCATAGGCAGGGCGAGAGCGAGGCCGAGGCTTCGCGGGTCGCGCACGATGTGCAGGAATTCCTTTCGCGCGACGGCCCGGAGCCGCATCAGGCTGATCATCGCTTCAGTCCCGGCCCGCCCGGGCTCGATTGTCGGCTTCGATCAACTCGACGAACACGTCCTCGAGCGACGGTCGGATCGGCGTGATGACGGCATCGGCGATGCCCGCCGAGCGCAGTCTGGCGCCGACGGCCGAGACGTCCGCCGCCGGGCGGGGCGTGAAATGCAGCGTCGCCCCGAACGGCGCCGCATCGCGCACCTCCGGAAACGAGGAAACCAGTTCCAGCGCCACTTCGAGTGCGCCGCACCTGAGTTCATACAGGCCCGCCACGTGATCCCGCTTCAGGTCGGCCGGGGAGCCGTGGGCGATCATGTCGCCGTGATAGATCAGCGCCAGACGGTCGCAGTATTCGGCCTCGTCCATGAAATGGGTCGTCACGAAAACCGTCACGCCGTCGGCGGCAAGCTCGGCGATGAGGTCCCAGAACCGGCGACGGCTCAGGGGATCAACCCCGGATGTGGGCTCGTCGAGGAACAGGATGCGGGGCTCGTGCATGATCGCACACCCCAGCGCGAGCCGCTGCTTCCAGCCTCCCGCCAGGTCGCGGGTCATGCTGCGCCGGTGCCGGCCGAGCCCGGCCATCTCGATCGCCCGGGTTTTCCGGGCGCTCCGCTGTGAGACGGGAACACCATATATTCCAGAATATAGATCGAGATTCTCCTCGACCGTCAGGTCTTCGTACAGCGAGAATCGCTGGCTCATGTAGCCGATGGCTGCCTTGATCGCCTCGGGCTGTGTGGCGATATCGAGGCCGCCGACGGTGCCGCGGCCTTCGTCGGGCTCGAGCAGGCCGCACAGCATGCGGATCGTCGTGCTCTTCCCGGCACCGTTCGGCCCGAGAAACCCGAAGACCTCGCCCGGCGCCACCGAAAAACTGAGGCGGTTCACCGCCACGAACTCGCCGAACCGCTTCGAAAGCGATTCGACTTCGACGGCTGGGCGCAAGACGTCAGACGGCATGAGCTGCGCTCCCTTCGCGGCCGTTGCTCGTGACGAGGGCGACGAACACGTCTTCCAGGGTGGGGGAGATCTCCCGATGCTCCCTGACCGGCAGGCCTGCCCCGAAAAGCCTGTCATACGCTGCCCGAACGTCGTTGCCGGGATCGCTCGTGACGAGGTGGATCCGGTCCCCGAACGCGTTGACGCGGCCGGCGGGAAAATGCGGTTTCAATACGGCCGCCGCCCTTCGGGCAGAGGGAACGACCAGTTCCAGGAGCGTGCCCGGCATCAGGGCCCTCATCTCGGCCGGCGTGCCAAGGGCCAGAAGGCGCCCTTCATGGAGCATGGCGAGCCGGTGGCATCGCTCGGCCTCGTCGAGATAGGCCGTCGAGACGAGAATGGTGACGCCCTCCCGGCGAAGCCCCGTGAGAATGCGCCAGAAATCGCGGCGCGAGACAGGGTCGATGCCGTTCGTCGGCTCGTCGAGCAGGAGGACGCGCGGCGTGTGAACCAGCGCGCAGGCCAGGCCCAGTTTCTGCTTCATGCCTCCCGAAAGATGGCCTGCCCGTCGGTCCTTGAACGGCAGAAGCCGGCTGAAGCCCAGCAGCCGATCGTATGCCGCGGGGCGGGCGGATGAGGGAACGCCGTACAGGTCGGCGTAGAAATCGAGGTTTTCGAGAACTGTCAGGTCGGTGTAAAGACCGAACTTTTGGCTCATGTAGCCGATTTCGTGTTTCAACCGATCGCCCTCGTCGACGATATGGCGGCCGTTGACATGGGCCGAACCCAAAGTGGGTGAGACGATGGCGGCCAGCATGCGGAGGCAGGTCGTCTTGCCGGCCCCGTCCGGGCCGACGAGACCGAAAATTTCCCCCGCGTCGACGGTCAGCGTGAGCCGGTCCACCGCCGTGACGGTGCCGAACGATTTGGTCAGGCCATCGAGACGGATCGCGACGGCCGGCGTCGACGGCATCAGCGTGCCTGCAGGGTCACGACGGCCGGCATGCCGGGCTTGAGCTCGCCGGCAGGATTGTCGAGCCGGATCTTCACGCGGTAGACGAGTGTGATCCGCTCCTTGTCGGTCTGGATCGTTTTCGGGGTGAATTCGGTCTGCTGCGAGATGAACGACAGCGTGCCGGGGTACGATCTGTCCGGCCAGGTGTCGATCGTGACCGACGCCGCCTGACCCAGGACGACCCGCCCGAGATCGGTTTCGGGAAGATAGGCGCGCATCCAGAGGCGGTCGAGCGGGGCGACGGTGACGACCGGCGTGCCGGCCGCAAGGAACTCGCCCGGCTCCGCGTGGTGCGCGAGAACCGTGCCCGCGACGGGGGAGACGAGGGTGCCGTTGTCGAGCCGGATGCGGGCGAGGGAAACGGCGTGGCTTGCGATGCGGACGCGCGCCTGGGCCTGTGCGACCAGGTCCGTCCGAGGGCCTCGTCGGAGAAGGGCGAGCCGTTGCGATGCTTCGGCTTCGGCCTGTCGTGCCTGCTCGATCTGCTCGGCGCGGGGGCCTTCCCGGACGAGCCTCAGTCGGGCTTCGGCTTCGTTCTGGCGCTCTGCGGCGGTCCGTTCGGCCGTTTCGGCTCGTTCGAGATCCTGGTTGGTGACGGTCTGTTTTGCGTGAAGGGTTCTGATCCTGGCGAGATCGCGTTCGGCCTGCTCCCGGTCGGCGCGCGCGCGTCGGGCGGCGGCTTCGGCGACCGAGATGTCGGCGGCCCTCGAGCCCGCGCACAGTTCGTCCAGCACGGCCCGCGCCCTCAGGTGGGCCGCTTCGGCCTGGGCGATCTCTTCCGGACGCGAGCCGGCGAGGAGATCGGCGAGGGCCGCTTCGGCGGCCTCGAGCTCGCCGCGGCGCATCCCGTATTCCTGCTCGAGCTCGGCCGTGTCGAGCCGCGCGAGAACCTGCCCCGCGGTCACGGGGTCGCCTTCCGAGACGAGCCGTTCGGCCAGGCGGCCGGCCAGCTTGAAGCCCAGTTCCGCGTCGTCGGCCTCGATCGTCCCATGCATGCGGATTTCCGCTCCGCTCTGGGCATTGGCAGCCCGCGGGAACAGGAGAAACGATAAAACCGCGAACGTAAATATATATTTATTCATATATATCAAAAGGATTCGTCGCCAATCTGCCGGCTCATCGGGGCTCCGAGGCAGGTGCCGGGAGCGCGCCAGAGGCGGTAGAGATCGCCGCGGGAGCCGCGGTCGCGTGCCGCTTCAGATGCCGGTCGAGCCACTCCTCCATCTCGGCAAGGGCCTGCATGATGCCCTCCCGCGAACGGTAGCCGTGGCCCTCGAAGGGGAGAACGACGTGGCGGACGGTGCCGCCGTGACCCCGGACGGCTGCGAACAATCGCTCGCTCTGGATGGGGAACGTTCCGGTGTTCTCGTCGAGTTCGCCGTGCAGCAGCAGGAGCGGTTCCGTAATCCGGTCGGCGTAGGAAAAGGCGGACAGGCGGTGGTAGACGTCGGGAGCCTGCCAGTAGGTGCGGCGCTCTCCCTGGAAGCCGAACGGCGTCAGCGTGCGGTTGTATGCGCCGCTGCGCGCGATGCCAGCGGCGAACAGATCGGTGTGGGCCAGCAGGTTGGCCACCATGGCCGCCCCGTAGCTGTGGCCGGCAACCGCGATCCGGTGCGGTTCCGAGACGCCCCGGCGCACGAGTTCGTCGACGGCGGCTTTCGCTCCCGCCGTGATCTGCTCGACGAAGGTGTCGTTCGCTTCGCGAGGCTTGCCCACGACGGGAATCTCCGCATCCATCAGCACGGCATACCCGTTCAGCAGCATGAACAGGATCGAAGCGCCCTGGGGCCGCGTGAACCGGTTCGGCTCCGCCCGCACCTGAGCCGCGGTGTCGGTTGCGGTGTATTCGCGAGGATACGCCCAGAGGACGGTCGGAACGCGTGTTCCGCTCGTATAGCCTACAGGATAATACAGGGTGCCGGACAGGGGAATGCCGTCGGCGCGGGAATAGCGGATCACTTCTTTCCGGATGGCGGTCAGCTCCGGCGCGGGATCGGTGAATTTGGTGATCTGCACGGCCTCGGTGGCGGAACTCCCGGAAAGCGGAACGAGTCGGTAGTTGGGAGAAAGGGCGGGGGTTTCGAACTTCGTGACGAGTGCCGTGGCAGATGCGTCGGCGATGTCCACGACCGACTCGTACGTTCCCGAAGCGGCCCGGAACAGCTCGGTCACGGCGCGGGTCTCGAGGTTGAACGAGCGCAGGAATGGGTAGTTGCCGTCCGGTGTCGCCCCGTCGCCGCTCAGCCAGATGCAGGAGTTACGGATTCGTGCCACGCGCCGGCCGTCGGGGAGCGTTTCCGCCAGTGGCGTGCCGGGATCGTTATACTCGTCGTTGACCGATCTCGAGACCAGAAGAGGACAGGACGACGCCGGCGCGGGCCGGTTGATGTCGAACACTCTGGTTGTCAGCCATTCGTTTTCCTCATCCACATCCGTGATCAGCGCCTTTCCTGGCGCGTCGAGCCAGTCGGCGCCGCTGAACCGTTGCGGCAGGTCGGTTACCGGCGTCGGGCCCGCGTCGAACGGGGCCTGCGTGAAGAGTCGGTCGCGGAACGCGGCCGTGGCGAGCGGGTCACCGCCGTCGAGCGCCTCGGCCCAGAACAGCGTCGCAGGCATGAGAGGCATCCACTGCACCGACCGAGGGCCCGTCGCGACGCCGTTGATCGGAATCTGTTCGCCGGCCGGCAGGTTGGCGATGATGCGCAGGAGCGCTCCCGACGATGCATCGCGGATCTCGAGCACGTGCCCGGCCAGGTCGGCCGGAACGACGTGGGAGAACGGCTGGGTCAGCCGGTCCGTCAGCAGATATCGACCGTCGGGCGAAATGTCGCCCTGGCGGAACAGGTCGGGCTTGCCGACCGGCGTGGCCGAGGCCGTCTCGATGTCGACGCGCACGAACTGCGACGTGGCGAAATGGGCGAACTGCACATCGTGAAACGAGGTTTTGAGCAGGTCCTGGAAGGTGCGTGCCTTGACGAACTTGCCCGATGCCTCTTCTGCGGCCGGTCCCGGCGGAACGGGCGGTTCCTGCGGCGGGTCGCCGCGGTCCGGTGGAACGATACATGCGAATAGAAAATAGCTTCCGGTTGCGTCCCCGGGCCGATATTCCCACTGGTAGGGGGTGGCCAGAAGGTCGTTGAGTCCCTGCAGGATGCAGTGCCCCTTTCCCGACGCGGGATCGAACTTCCACAGTTCCGCGCCGCCGGGGGTGTACATGACCGCGGCGATGGTCCTGCCGTCCGGCGACCAGCTGGGGTAGCCGGCCTTCCCGTCCGGGGGAAACTGGAGTTCGACGGCCTGGAGGGATTCAAGGTCGAGGACGCTGCCGCCCGTCATGTACGACGTGCGTTGCCGCATGTTCGAATCCCGGTAAAATCTCATGCCGGCCAGCCGCAGGATCGGTCGGGCGAGATCCGAAAGCGGCACGTGATTCCGATGCTGAATGAGCAACACCTTTCCGCCGCGCGGCGAGACGCGGGCGGTCGGCGTCGGCGGCGAGTCGACGATCGTTATGATCCGCGGGGCCGGCAACTTCCACATCTGCTGGGCCACGGCCGGAACGGCCAGGCAGCCTGCGGCCAGGGCGATACCGGCCAGCAGGGAAAACGCTCGTGAAACGGGTGATGTCACAGCCATGAATCCGCCTTCCTCGATGAACGGGTTCGAACGTCGCAGCAGTCGCAAGTATAGCACTTCCCGATCTGCAGATGACGCAGATGAAATCGAAAACAAAATTGCCCGTTTCCGTATCTGCGGATCCATTCCTGCCGTATTGCCTGTGGTATGCTACGGATATGCGACGCATGACGATTTTTCCCGGCGCGAGGGGAGGCTACCTGCTCGAATTCCCGCTCATGGCCCTCGGAAGCGGGATACTGGCCGGTATCCTGTCTCCGCTTCTGCCGGAACCCTGGAATCTCGTTCCCTGGGCCGTTTTCGTCGTCGCTTTGGCGGCCTGGTTCCTCTACGACCGGTTCTGCCCCGGCTGGCGTCCGAAGCGCGACTGAGCAGGCATTCCCGCAGCCAGGTCCCGATTCCCCGCATTTTGCCCTTTCGATGAATGGCGTTCCGGAATTGGCAAAACCTCTCCGAAAATCGCGAGGAAGAGGGGGGCCAGCCTGCATCTGAAGGCCTGGCTTTTCTCGCGCCGTTCAGCGAGGGGCGACTTCCTGCAGACGTTTGATGAACGCCTCTATTTTTTCATTGCCGGGGGATGCGCGGCGGGCGATCTCGATGTGCTTCCAGGCCTCGCCGAACTGTTTTTCGCGTGCGGCCATCACGGCCATCATGAAGCGGGCGTGCGCGTTGGTCGGCTGCCGCTGGAGCAGTTGCCGCAGGCTGTCGCGGGCCGCCGGGTAATCGTTGCGGCTGAAGTGGCGCAGGCCGGCCTTGAGATCCGCTTCGTCACGGATATCGGGGGTTCCCTTCCCGGCCGCCGCGGGCGCCGTTCCCGGGGTCGCCGGCGTCGATGGCCCGCTGCTCGCGGCCATGGCTGCCTGTTTTCGCCGGAACGCGATGAACCGGTCGCGGATCTCCAGTGCGATCTCGGCCACGCGCGGTTCGGGCAGGTTCAGATGGGTGTCCTCAAACTCGACCATGATCGACCGGAACCCCACGCGGTACATGGCATAGTTGGTCATATTATTTTCGTTGGTGCCGACGCTGAAGCTGAGCCGGCGCGCGATATCGGCGCCCGGCACCTGAAGATCGCCGATCCGGATGTCCTTGATGATGGCTTGGCCGGATGACGAGGCCCGCTTCAGATTCTCGCGCCCCATCGTCTCGAGGCTGTCGATCAGGTCCCGGACGGCGCTTCCGTCACGCATGAAGAACAGCGACAGGCCGTTGGGACTCGCCGCGCTGGGGTGGCCGAACGCCAGTCCCTGCACCGCGATGAACTGCGGCAGCAGCGCGTTCAGCTTCTCGGCCGGCATCCCGCCATAGAGTGCCTTGAGCTTCATGACGCCGAGATCGCTTTGCTGGACCTGCCAGGGCCCCCCGCCGAACCGGCTTTCCATGCCCATGAGAATCGGGCTCAGATCCAGGCGCGGCGTCTGCTTCCCGAACGTGTAGGTGTCGGGAAAGCTGATCGCAGAGGTGCGCAGTGGCGGGTTCTCGAGCACGTCCCACAGGCGGTTGCGCCCGTGCAGCTGGCAGATCGCATCGATGAACTTCCGCCCGCCGAGATACACTTCCTGAAAATAGCGCCTATTATATGTCTGGAGATTGTCGCCCTCTGACTCTTCCTTCTTCGGATCGACGCCGGCCGACAGGAAACGGGCGAACTCCATCACCTCGCGGTCGAGCCCGAGCGCCGTTCCCAGCGAGTCTTGGACGAAGACGGCGTGGCCCTCGATGACGGCGTTGAACGCCGACATGGCCTCCTGGTCGGTCATGCCCAGCAGTGTGTCCTTCAGGTTCAGATACTGATCCTGCAGGGCGTGCGTCATTTCATGAGCGACCAGCACCCGAACCAGGTTCGGTGTGAACGAGGCATTGATGCCGATCTTCTCCATCATCAGGCTCATGTTGCGGGGAAGCAGGTGCAGGGTTTTGTCGTGAAATCCGTATTTCCCGAGAAGCGACTGGACCATCGTGAGCGACTGCTGGAGCGCCGCCTGGCGGGTCGAGGCCTCGGGCTGATGAGGGAACAGGTTGCGCAGCTGCGGAAACAGGTCGTCCGACAGCGAATTGGCGGTCACGAAACGGGAAGAGACCGATACGAGCGGGGGCGTCTTGAACGTCCTGCCAGCGGCTTTTTCCACCTCGGGCTGGATCTCGCGGACGATCGCCTCGGCCTCGGCCTGCGTGAAAATCATCGGTCCGAGGGGGAACGTATATCCGAGAATCGTTTCGATATACGGAGTGCCGGCCTCGAGCTCGTCGGCCATTTTTTTCACGAGATCGACCTGGTCTTTGGACATCTTTTCCTTGTAGGTGCCCAAGGTTCCGAGGAACTTCATGCCGGTCGAGGGATCTGTATCGAGAAGCCGAAGCGTGCCGACCTGCAGATACGCGACCCCGGTGGCGAGTTCTCCTTCGTCGGCGAGTGTGCTGCCGTACACCGTCATGCCCATCGGATGCCCCAGCAGAGATGACTTTTTCAGAAGTTCGACAGCCTTCTGCTTGTCTTTGGCGACTCCTTCACCCGAGGAATACGCGATGCCGAGCAGCAGAAGCCCGTCGGGATCGTCCTTCTCGACGGCCTTGGCAAACCACCGGGTGGCCTCCCCGTGGTCCTTTTCCGTCCCTTTCCCGTGCTGGCAGCAGATGCCGAGCCGCACCTGGGCCTTTGCGTTCCCCTCATCCGCGAGCTTCCGCAACTCGGCCAGCGGGTCTTCCTTCTCAGAACGCGCCTGAGTGGCGAAAACCAGGAGAAAACAGAAAACGGCGAAGATCCATCGCGATCGGAAGCTCATGAACAACGCGCCCCTTTCGTCCGGCTGCTTGCCCCGGCGTCGCTCTGCTTGTGAAGCCCGATGACCCGCCCGCATGCCATCTCCGACCATCCTACCAACCCCTTCGGCCGTCAGTCAATCGCCACTCTCCGGAATCAGCAATTCTCAGTGAGCGTTCTGGTACGGGTTTTGAGGGGAACCTCTGTCGG
>DAOSOK010000035.1 GCA_035373905.1 Candidatus Ozemobacteraceae bacterium
CTTGCCGACCAGGTCGGCGCCGACGTCCGCGGCCTTGGTGAAGATGCCGCCGCCGACGCGGGCGAACAGCGCCTGGGAGCTCGCGCCCATGCCGAAGGTCAGCATGATCGTGGTGATCTCGATGTAGTCATGCACGACGAAGATCGACATCCAGGAGTCTTTCAGGCTGTCCTTGATCGACATGACGTAGTTCAGGATCTTCCACCAGATCGAGATGTCGAGGAGGCCGAGACCGACGACCACGAAGCCCATGACGGCGCCGCTGCGGAACGCGACGGTCAGGCCTTGGTTCAGCGACTTTGCCGCAGCGGCGGTGGTTCTGCTGCTGGCGTTCGTCGCGGTCTTCATGCCGAGGTAGCCCGATAGGCCGCTGAAGAAGCCGCCGGTCAGGAAGGCGATCGGCGTCCAGGGGCTCTGCACCTTCAGAACGAAGGCCAGGAACGCGAAAAAGGCGAACGCCACGACGAAGAACATGGCGACGATCCGGTACTGCTGCCACAGGTAGGACATGGCGCCTTCGCGAACGTAACCGGCGATTTCCTGCGACCGCTCGGACCCTGAATCAGACGCCATCATCTGCGAATAGAAAATGTAGGCGAACGTCAGGGCCAGAACCGCTCCGACAGGAGCAAACCAGAACAACAATTGGATGTCCACAGAACCTCCTCAGATATTCCCCGGATTCGGGGAGATGCGTTTACCCTCTGATCACGAAAGCAAAGAATTATCCCAAAGCTATCGATACTTGTCAATTTTCCCGTGTCGGAGGTAGCATCCCGTACCATGCCGCTATCGACAGAAATCAAGCCCGCGTCGTTTCTTCGCGATGCCGTGATGGCCGGCGTCATGCTCGCTCTCGCCCTGGCGCTGCAGAACCTGCGGCTTCCCAACCTTGTGACCGGGGCCCTAGTCAATGCCATTTTCACCGTGACCCTGTCGGTTGCCGGCCTCAGGAGCGCCCTGCTGCTCGCGGGACTGACCCCCGTCGGGGCGTTCCTCACCGGTCATCTTCCCCCGCCCCTGATCCTCTTGATGCCCGTCATCATTCCTGGAAATATTGTGTATGTTATAATTACAGGAATGCTGCGGAGGCGAACGCTCGCGGGAGAGGCCGTCTGCGCCGCCGCCGCGAAGGCTCTCTTCATCGGGGTGGGGGGGGGGCTCCTGGCCCGCTGGACGGCCATGCCGCACGAAACGCAGGCCCTTCTCTGGGGAATCGTCGGGATCCAGTTCTTCACGGCCGTCGCCGGAACGCTTCTCGGGGAAGTCGTCGTCTCGCGCGTGACCCGCGAAAATCAGCCGGCCTGATCGCTGGCGTCTTCCTTCCGGTGATCGCCGCGCGCCTCGATGGCGAGTTCCTCGATCCGTCCGGTCACGGCGTAGGAAAGGCTGAAGGCGACGAACAGGGCGATGAGAAGGAACGCCAGTCCGAGGCAGAAGTTCAGGATCAGCAGCTTGCGGATATTCTCGAACTCGCGCTGCAGAGGAAATCCGAGCCTGATCGAGCCGAAACGTTCCTCGCCGATGATAATGGGAACGGCCGCTTCGTAGATCTGCTCTCCGCGATACAGGGCGCGTCGCATCATCAGGTCCGTCGCCGTCAGGCTCTCGAAACTCCACTTGTCGTTCAGATACTTGCCGTTGAGGCCGCTGTCGGTTCCGGCGATGATCTTGCCCGTTTTCGACGTGATGACGCAGTACCGCAGAAGGCCCATGCCGGCGTATTCCCTGAGGGCGAACTCGATGCCCTGGAAGTTGTTCCGCGCGAGCTGTTCGGCCATGCCGACCGCGATGACCTTGCCGAGCATCCGTCCTTCGCCTTTCGCTCGCTCCAGGCCTGCGTCCCACTCGACCCGGGTGATGATGTAGATGCTCAGCAGCATCAACAGGATGATCAGCAGACCGAAGGCCGCCGCAAGCTTCTGACGGATTTCCCGGGCTTCGGTCTGCATCTGGATCGCGGATTGTCCGTTATTCTCCACTGTCGATCGCCTCTTCGAGGATGTCGTAGTCGGAAGGATTCGGCGTTTTCACCTGGAAAAGCCCCGCCAGCGGCTCGGTTGCCAGAACCGTCTCCCCGTATCGGCGAAACTCGGCGAGGAAAGCCGGCAGGATCGCCGGTTGCGACGCGGCGGCGGCAATGTACACCCCGCCCGGGATCGGCTTCGAGGCGTGAATGATTTTCAACTTTTGCCGCCGCTCCTCATCGAGCTCTTCGTAAAACGTGTTCGACAGGACGATGACGTCGAATTCGTCGCTGAGCAGCCCCAGCGTCGAATTCGTCAGATTGTCGTTGTAGCTGATCTGACGGAAGAACAGGCTGGGATCCTCGACCCCGGCAGCCTTCAGCTCCTGCAGGGGAACGAAGTATCCGCTCATCGAGTCTTTCGCCCGGAAGCAGATGCGCGTATCCCGAAGGTCCGCGATGGAAGATGCGACGCTGTTGGCACGAACGACGAACAGCGACGTCTTCGGCGTCGCCCCGGCCCGCTCGAAGACCGCGGTGATCGGGTATTGCCTGCGGAGCTTGGCGTAGGCCACGGCCGAGATCGAGCCCATCACCGCTTTGCCCGTCAGCACCCGCTGAATGACGTCGGATGCGTCGGATCCGATGTCCAGCTTTGCCTGGGACGCGAGGCGCGAGGCGATTTTCTGGAGCCGGGGCCCGACCAGGACGAAGAACCGGAACAGATCTCCCTGCGGAATCGTGAAACAGACCGGAATTTCCCGGCGGTTCCCGATCGCGGCGTTCGAAAACACCTCGTTCTGGGTGTTCGACAGGTTGGAAAAAACTTCGTCAAGCCCCTGGGGAGTGGTGAAAAAGATGAAATCCTTCCAGAGAATGCCGCTCATGGCGAGAACACCCGCCAGCAGCAGCAGGAGGATTCCCGAAAAAATCGAATTGCGCTTCGATGTGCTCATAGCCCGATGTCGCCACTATACCATGAACGACAACGCCCCCCGCAACCGGGCAACGCAAAAACCCGTCCGACGGCATCCCGAAAAAACGCAGGGGCGGGTTCGAAACCCGCCCCGCGACGCGCATGCGATGAAAATATATCTGTTGTTATATGAGCAAAAACGTCAGTTCCCGTGCAGGGTGTTGAAGGAATCCTGCGCGTCGAGATTCTTCTCGATGCTCAGGAACGCCTCGGTGCCGGCCGAGTTCTTCTTGAAGCTGTCGCGCAGCTGCGGGTTGTCCCGAAGCAGGTTCGTGATCGACGTTTCGGTGCTTTCGACGAACATCATCAGCGAGTCGTCCGAGGCGGCCCGCAGTCTCCGGTCGGCCGACCGAAGATCGGACATCATCGCGTTGAGGCGCGCGGCGGGGGTCGAAGCGGCGGGCGAGAGGATCCATTTCACGGTGTTGCGCGCCAGCACGTCGTGCTGGAACTTCGGGTTGGTGAATCCGTTGTGGAGCTTATCGCGGGGATCGCCGGTGCCGTCGTCGTAGGGCGAGCTGTCACCCATCGCGACGACCCGGCCGCCCTTCGTGCCGACGATGGCGGTCGCTATGAATGCTCCGCCGCCGTTCTTCGCGCTGAAGAAAATGTGGCCTTCGGCGCTGCCGCTGAGGCAGCGGACGGAGGTGCCGCCCCACGTGCCGACGGCCCTGACGCCTTGGGTGAGCGGGGTCTTGCGATACTCGCCGCCCGCCGGCGCTTCGGTGAAATACCGGATCTCGAGCTCGAGGCCGAGCTTGGGAAGGAACCGGTTCAGCACGCCGACCGAGTCGATGCCGTCGCCGTTCCGGTCGGAGTTGTTATGGTCGCCGATGGCGTAGAGGGCGCCGCCGTTGTTCACGAAATCGACGATCGCCTTTTCCTCGGTCGGGGTGTAGGCCGAATTGGGCTCGGGGAGCACGATGACGGAGGCCCCGCGCAGGACGTCGGGAGTGAGCGCCTTGACGCTCTTCACGGTGCAGCCGGCGCTCTTGAAGGTGTCGGCGAAATCGGAAAAGCCTCCATCGATGGTCCAGTCGGCATTGCCGGCGGTCTGGGCATGGCCTTCGTCGAACAGCACCAGCGGCCCGGCGAGCGCGGAAGAGGTGATGCCGGCGGCCAGCACGAGGCTCAGAAGCGTTCTCAATCGTGTCGGGATGATCATACTCGTTCCTTTTCTACGTTTTCCCATCAAAGCCGTGCGATCGGTGTCGAAAAAGGGTGAAAACGGCAGAGAACCATACTCACATACACTGAAATTATACGTGTTCTCCGTCGGAACTGTCAAATTCCGAGTCCCGCCGGAAGGGTACGCTGCCGGAAACCCCTTCGCGATGGAATTTTCCCTGCTCCCCGTCTTCATCTGATATACTTTTGAAAGTTCAGCGACTCCATGGCGGTCGAGTGCCGCCTTGATAAACGAAGGGACGTCACCATGGTTCTCCACGACAGACGCGGAATCGTCGGATTCATGCTCACCGTGGCTCTCGGCGTCGCGATCGGCGCCGCAACGCTCGTCGTCGGTACCGAAGTTGCCAAGGGCGTGAAGGAGAAGTTGTCGAAAGACGGCAAGACGACGAAGGGCGCGATGTCCGATCCCGTCGTCGCCGGGGCCTGGGATTCCTACCAGAAGGCGAAAAAGGCGTATGACGAGGCCGTCGCGGCGAAGAAATCCGACGTCCGGCAGCTGAAGGAGGAAATGGACCGCCGCCGCGAAACCTGGAAGCAGGCCGTGCTCGAGCGCACCGGCAAAACCGGCGACAGCCCGTCGACCGGTTCCCGGAAAAATCCCTTCACCGGCGGAAACGTGCAGGTCGAACCGACTGGGGGCTCGAAGGGCAAAGCCGAGGCCCTGCCGACGGCTCCCGCGATGAACCAGACGTCGGGAGGCTCTTCCTCCGGCACCGCTTCGGACAAGGTCAGCCTCCAGTATTACACGGTCAAGGCGGGCGACTCGCTGTCCGCCATCTGCCAGCGCTATTACGGCGACAAGGGCATGTGGACCCACATCCTGCAATATCAGATTCCCAGCATCGCCGCGACGCCGAACCTGATTTTCCCCGGCCAGATCATTGCCCTGCCGCGCAATCTCACGACATCCTCCACGAACCCCTCCGCCACCCGCACGACGGGAACGACGACTCCGCCGGCATCGACGGGGAAATACCCGATCGAGCCCGCGGGCGACGAGTCATGGGATGACACCTTCCAGAAGGACTACGTGATCTCGGATCATACGCTGACCGACACAAACACGATGACGGTGGCCCAGATCCAGAGCTTCCTCGATGCGAAGGGCTCCTGCCTGGCCAAGCCCTACAACGGATCGACGCCCGCGCAGATGATCTATAACGCCGCGAAGAAATACGGCATCAACCCGCAAGTGCTGCTGACCCGTCTCCAGTGCGAACAGGGCCTGATTTCGAAAAAGACGGCCACCCAGAAAGAGCTCGACTGGGCCCTCGGCGTCGGCTGTTACGACTCGGGCAACTGGAACCAGAACTACAAGGGGTTCGACAAGCAGATCGAAGGCGCGGCCCAGACCTATCGCCGCCATTACGACAAGGCCAAAGCCGAGCTCGCCAAAGGCGAAAAGGTCTCCATGACCATCGACGGCGAATCTGTCACCATGAAGAACGCCGCGACCTACGCGTTCTACAAATACTGCCCGCATTTTCAGGGAAACAAGCTGTTCTTCGACGTCTGGCGCGGATACAAAAAATACTGGCCCTGACCGTTCGCGTATCCTGTCGATCCCTGCGAAATGAAAGCCAACCGTTCGCCCTGAGCTTGTCGAAGAGCGCGAGGCCTTTCGTGCTCGACCAGGCTCAGCACGAATGAATGTGACGAATTCAGGCAGACTCTGAGACCGCGAGCCGCTCCTCGTCGATGATCTGCGACAGGATTTTTCCGTCCCGGGAAAGCGCGTTCGGATCCGTTCCGGTCAGCAGGGCTGCCGCATACCGGCCGACCGAGGCATACCGGTTCGTGCCGATCTTTGCCGCCGAGGCGGGAAGAGTCTCCGGAAACCGCGACGTTTTGTCGGGATTCCGGAAAAACTGGAGGCGCCCGATGACTTCCGGCGGCTTGACGGGCGCAGGCGCCGGTGGTGTGAAAAGATGCCGTGCCAGGGGCTGGACCCCCGCCGATTCGCACCAGCCGGGATAATACTCGATGCGGTTGGCGCAGCAGCTGACCGAGAGCAGGACCGCCCGCTTGTCCTCCGTCAGGGCGATCGTGAAGCGGAGCAGGGTTCCCTTGCGGTTCAGCATGGGGGCGAAGGCCGTGAGGATGTTCTCCACGCCGGCTTTGTAGGCCTGGGGAAGCCTGAGGGGAAACATGCGCCAGGACCAGCGCGCCGACAGCGTTCGGTCGAGGCCGACCTGGGTCATCAGCGTCAGACCGCTTCCGGCGACGCTCACTTCGATCAGCGCCCGGGGTTCGATCCACTCCTCGACGAGAACCGGACCGGCTTCGAACGCCTGGATTTTTTCGTAGAACCCTGTCAGTTCCCTGAACCCCTCCATGCGGAAGATGCCGGCGCCGTTCGATGCGTTCCGGCAGCTTTTCAGAGCCAGCGGGAACTTTTGCCGCCGGACGATCCAAGCGCTGAGCTGATCGAACGTGGCGGCCGCCGCGCCTTCGGGAGTCGGCAGGTTTTTCGACCGCGTGAAGGCGCGGAGGCTCGACCGGTCGGTCAGGCAGGCGAGCAGGTCGCCGCCCAGGGAAAGCCAGGGGGAGCCTGGCTCGCCCGTTTCCCGGTCGTCGAGCAGGAGCGTTTCCTCGCCGTCGTCTCCCATGGCCGCCTGCATGACGGGGAGAAAAGGATCATCGCCTGTGAAGTGCGCCATCAGCCTCTATATCGGGCGAAGGGGCGGATGTACAAAGGGGTGTTGACGGAAAAGAGGGATTCTGCGTACCCTGAGGCGGTTTGAATATAATCACGAAAGGGAGAGAGACGCATGACTCTGATCCGACCCGACATCCACTGGGTGGGCGCCATCGAATGGGGCCTCGAGCATTTTCACGGCCACGAACTGTCGATCCGCAAGGGCTCCAGCTACAACGCCTACCTGATCAGGGACGAAAAGACCGTCCTGATCGACTCGGTGAAATACACGCATGCCAATGCCTTCATCGCCGACGTCGAGAAGATCGTTCCGATAGATAAAATTGACTATATCATCGTGAACCACGCCGAACCCGATCATGGAAGCGCGCTTCCGATCCTGCTCGCGAAGAATCCGAACGCCACCGTCGTCTGCAGCAAGGGCGGCGAGATCTCGATCAAACGGTTCTATCCGGGCAACTGGAACCTGAAGGTCGTCAAGACCGGCGAGACCCTGAATATCGGAAAGCGCAGTCTGAAGTTCTTCGAGGCACAGATGCTCCACTGGCCCGACTCGATGTTCACCTACTGCCCCGAGGAGAAGATCCTCTTCCCGAACGACGCGTTCGGCCAGCATTACGCCCATTCGTCGCGGTTCGCCGACGAGGCCGACCAATGCTCGCTCTGGCAGGAGGCGGAAAAGTATTTCGCCAACATCCTCACGCCGTATTCCGGCCAGATCACCCGCAAGGTGAACGAATTCCTCGCCCTGAACTGGCCGATCGAGATGATCTGCCCGAGTCATGGCCTGATCTGGCGGAAGGATCCGGTCCAGATCGTGAAAAAATACATGGAGTGGTCGTCAGGCAACTGCGAAAAATCCGCCATCGTATTGTATGACTCGATATGGAAAAACACCGAGAAGATGGCTCTGGCGGTCTGCGAAGGTCTCGCGCAGGAAGGCGTCACCTATCGGCTCTTCTCGGCCGGCGTATCCGACTTCAACGACGTCATGACAGAGATTCTTCGGTCGAAAGCTCTGATCGTCGGCTCGCCGACCTTGAACAACGGGCTGATGCCGACGATCATGCCGCACCTCGAGATGATCCGGGGCCTCCGGTTCCAGAAAAAGCTGTGCGCCGCGTTCGGCACCTACGGCTGGAGCGGCGAAGCCGTGAAGCGGATCGAGGAAATTCTCGGCGGCGCCGGATTCACGGTCGCCGCGCCGGCGGTCCGCGCCCAGTTCGCCCCGCACGCGGCCGAGCTCGATGCCTGCCGCGCGCTCGGCCGGGAAATCGCCGCGAAGATCAAGGCCGCCGGCTGATCGCGAACGCCTCTCTCGCAGGCGGCCGTCTCCGACGGCCGCCTGTCCGGCGTCCGGCGATCATATATCGGATCGTATGTGCGGCCGTGCTCATCGCTGCGCTCGCCTCGGCGGAAACGTGGCATGGCCCGTTTCCGACGGTCCCGCAGCCGCCCGTGCGGGCCGTCGCCGTGGCGGACAGCCTGGACCTCGGCGACGGCCGCTTCATCGTCCGCGAGTATCTCGACGTTCATAACGACGATTTCCGCCTGCCCCTCGTCGTGAGCAACGTGACGGCCGACACCTGGACCGGCCACCGACTCGACGCGGCCGGCGAGAAATGGCTGGAGAACGACGAGCCGCTCGTGATTCCTCCCGGCCAGGCGCGCAGGTGCGCCGAACGCCAGCGCCAGGTTGCCGGCAGGCACGTCCGCAACTGGCGGGTGCGCTGGATCCGGTTTCGGATCGAGACAGACCGCGGCGAATTCCTCTCGAACTTCGTCTCGTCCCCTCAGCGTCCGTCCTGCGCCGTCGAAGAAATCAGGCTGCAGCCGAGAATCGATTCCCTCTCCGCGCCGGCAAAAACACAGCCGCAGCCGTCTCCCCGAGAAAAGCCGGTCAGCGGATTCGGTGGACGCTGAACTCTCGGTAGGGGGCCGAGACCTCGAAGCCCAGCTTGCGGTAGCAGGCGACGGCGGCGTGGTTGTCGGCCGCGACGTTCAGACCGACGTAATCGACCTTTCGCATGAGCGAAAGGCAGAGTTCGCGGGTGACGGCCGTGGCCAGACCCTGCTTGCGATGGGATGACGCGGTGGTGATGTTGCCGAGGGCCGCGACCTTGAGAACGGGCGAATAGACATGGATTCCCGCGATGCTCACGAGGCGTCCTTCCTCGCGGATACCGAAATACTCACGGGTTTCCAGCATGCGCGGGTCGAACCAGTTGCCCGGATAGCTTTCGCGATACAACTGGAGGATTTCGGGGAGGTGCTCGGGGCCCAACCGCTCCGAGCGCGGAGGAGAGGTGTCCAGGAGCTTCGTCGGGTAGTTCAGGCTCATCTTCAGATGGTCTCCGTGAGGCTCGAGCTGGAACGCCCCGTCGAACGCGGCTTCGACGCCGGGTGAGACGTGGGCGTAGAACCACCCGGGAAGCAGATCGGAGATGTCCCGGAGAAGCGTGACGAGCGGAGGAACGTCGCCGAGGGCAAGCAGGGTGGGCTGTGACTGGCCGAGATACAGCAGGCAGATGGCCGACAGAGGGGGCGCCTTCGCATCCGCGAACCAGATCGTGCGCGGCCAGAAAAAATCGTCCAGGTCGCCGAGCTCGTAGAGGTGCAGCTCCGTCTTCCGGCGCAGGAATCCTTCGATCACCGCTTTGTCGTGAAGACTGTAATAATTCGACGCCATATCGCCCCTCCTTCGATGAACCGTGAATCGCGTCAATGGTATACTGAAACCCGATGATCGATCAGCATAACCATACCCGATTTTCATCGGACGGGACAGCCCACCCGGAAACCATGCTCGAAGCCGCGGGGGCGGTCGGTATCCGCTATCTCGCCATCACGGATCACGCCGATTTCGCTCCCTCCGACCCCTGTATCGATCCCGCCGCGTATCTGCCCGCTCTCGAGCGATATCGCGACAACCCATGGGGCATCCGCCTCGGCATCGGCGTCGAGCTCGGGATTCAGGTCTGCCATGCGCCGCAGGTGGCCGCGTTTCTCCGGGGCCGGAACTTCGACTTCGTGATCGCCTCGATGCACCGCGCCTGCGGGCTCGACATCGCCGACGGCTCGTTTCACCGCGGTCGAAGTGTCGAAACGGCCTGGAGCGATTTTCTCGACGATACGCTCGCGAGCATGAACGCGTGCCCCGATTTCGACACGCTCGGCCATTTCGACATCCTTTCCCGATACGACGCCACGCGCGGCACGGCGCCGTCCGAAGCCCATGCGGAAAAACTCGATGCGGTGCTGGCCTGGCTGATCGCGCACGGCAAATGCCTCGAGCTCAACACCTCGGCGAGGCGATACGAGGTGGGCCACATGCACCCCTCGGAGAAGATTCTGAAACGGTACGTCGAACTTGGCGGAACGCGGGTGACGATCGGCTCGGACGCCCATCGTCCAAACAGCGTCGGAACGGGCGTCTTCGAGATGCTCCGGCTCCTGCGAGACAGCGGAATCGAGACGCTTCCGTTTTTCCTGCAACGTCGGGCGACGATGATTCCTATCGGGAAACTCATGGATGAAGCCGGTCGAGACGGCCGGCGCCGGGAAGGAGCGGACTCATGACATCGGGCGTGTGCAGCGGGCCCCATCCGCCGGACTTTCTCGCGGGCCGGTCGATCTTCGACCTGACCATGCCGACACCGCCCGAGGAGCCGAAGATCGATGGATACCGGTTCCCGGCCCTGATCGACCTGCATATCCACGGCGGGTTCGGCTGGGATTTCAGTTTCGGCGATCCCGACCGCATCGACGCTATGCTCGACGCGTTCATTCCCACGGGCCTGACCGGCGTCGTCGCGACGCTGATCACGTGTTCCGAGGAACAGCGGATGAAAGCGCTCGCCGACATCGCGACCGTCGCGGCCAGCCGGAAAAAGCCGCCTGCAATCCTGGGAATCTACCTCGAAGGCCCATTTCTCTCGCCCGCCCGCCGCGGCTCGCATCCGGAAAGCCTTTTGATGAAACCGGACATCGACGCCGTGCGTCGATGGCAGCGACAGGCATGCGGGCTGATCCGGCTCGTGACGATCGCCCCCGAACTGCCCGGCGCGGCCGAGCTGATCTCGGAGCTGCCCCGGCACGGCATTCGCGCGGCGCTCGGCCACACCGACGCCGACCACCGGACGGCGCTCTGGGCTCTCGAGGCGGGCGTCGACCACGTCACGCACCTGTTCAACGCGATGAAACCCTTCACCCATCGCGATCCATCGCCCGTATCGGCGGTGTTCACCTATCGCGACGTCATGGCCGAGTTGATCGCAGACGGGATTCACGTGTCGCCCGATATCGTCGCCATGACCAGCAGTATTCTCGGCCCCGAACGCCTCGTCTTCGTCTCCGACGGCGTCTGCCCGCTCGGACTCCCGAACGGGGAATACGACGCCTACGGCACGCGCCTGGAGATTCGGGACGGCCGCTGCACCTACGTCGGCGGCCATCTGTTCGGCGGCGGAAGGAGCCTCGTCGACTGCATTCCCGTCCTGTACGAGAAGGCGCACCTCCCGCTCGACGAGATCGCCGACGGCGTCGGAGCAAACCCCTGCCGCGTGCTTCGCACCGATCTGCCGTCCGGCGACGTCATCCTGGATCGGAATCTCCGGTGGATGGCGACCCGTTTCAACGACGCCTGGTACTGGAACCCGGACGATTCATAGGAATACCCCCCGGAAAAGATCGTTTGCATGAGGAAAACATGAGTGGAAGATATATATTCATAATGATATATCTATTGATCTCTTTTAGTTCGGCGATTCCCGCCGTCGCCGAGGTCGCCACCTTGGCCGAAGAAGTCGAGACGGCGGGCGGTTGCGCATCGGATACGCCGTGGTACCGGACCTGGAACGTCGCTTCTTTCACCGACGAATGGGGGACGCAGACGGCCTCGGCATCGACGATGTCCCGGTGGGGCGAGCGGATCGCCTCGTGGGCGCTTCCCGTGAAGGACGGAATCGCCTCGGGAGCCGGCGGGATTCAGGACTGGGCGAGCCGTACCTGGACGGACCTCGGAGAAAGCGTTCGGAACGGGCGTTGTCGGGAGTGCGGCGCGCCGACCCTGCTGGGCCGTGACCGCTGCTTCCATTGCATGCAGAAGGAAAAATCCGATCAGTTCGTGAATTGGATCGACCGAAGCGGCCAGTCGGCCCGGGAGATGCTGAAGGGGTTGCGCGACCCGAAACTGACCGCGCCCGTCATCGAGCGACTCGTTCAGGCGCGAGACTATTTCCGGAGCCGCCAGAAACGGGACCCGGCCATGGAGCGCGAAGGGCATCGCCAGATGATCGAGATGCTCGGCCGGATGCGGCTCGCGAACGACGGGCGCACGATCAACGAGATCGCGAGAGACGCCTTGAAGACGTATGCGCCGGCCCTCGAAGGGACGGATTACATCGAAGACCCGGCCCGGGCCATCTCGTATTTTCTCATCCTCGACGCGAAAGGATTTCTCGAAAAGGTGAAATGCATCCGGCTGAAGGACGGCCGGATCCTCACCCCCATCGAAGCCTATCAGGAGTATACGCAGACCGACCCTGCGAAGGCGAAGGACATGCTTGAGATCATCGAGGACATCCGCCAGCTCTCGAGCCCCCTCGAATCCGACGAGAACCGCATTCCCGCGGCTCTTGACGCTCTCGCCCGCCTTCTGCGCCTCACGACGCAATGATCCGGAAGAGGAGGAGTGGATAAATGAATATCATTAGATATATTGCGGCGCTCGTTCTCGTTCTCTGCTCGCTGATCGCGCAGGCCCAGGAGCCTGCCGGGGACGGCATCGATCCGAAACGGCAGAAGACCCGGCGGGGATTGACGTGGGTGCTGAAAAAGAAGGACGGCGATCTGTCGTGCGTCGGCATCCACGATGCGTCCAACGCCTACAAGGGCGATACGCCCTGTACTGCTTCTCTCCCCATTCTCGCCATCAAGCGCAAGAAGCTGCCCAAACCCGAGAAGCTGACGATCGAAAGCGAGTATTACCAATGGTCGGGCGGCGTGATCGCCCTGACGAAGCCCGTTGAGGGAACGAGGCTGACGTCTCTCGAGGAAGCCATTCGGATCATCCAGGCCCAGCTCGGGCCGGGCTGGGAAATGGCCGAGTTCCACGACGGCTGGGGCTGGAACTTCTGGGCCTACGGCGACATTCCGCCCGATCAGCATTTCTGGGTCTTCATCAACGACAAACCCGCCAACCCCTGGAACTCAGAGCCGGAATAACCTCTCTCCTCATCCCAGGCGCGTGTCGGGCGCATCGTGGTACGTCCGGGAGCCCCCCTGCGACTCGGGGCTCCTATGATGAGGCGATCGGGGGAGGGGAGGCTTCTCGAAGAAACCGGGCGCTGGTTTCCGGGATGCTCGGGTTCACATACATCCCCGTGCCGAGCTCGAAACCGGCGGCTTTGCCGACGCGCGGAATGATCGATATATACCAGTGAAAATAGGTGGCGCCGGCGTCCTTCACGGCGAGAGATCGGACGACGAAGTTGAACGACGGGTTGTTGAGCGACGTGTAGATCTTGCCGAGGATCGTCTGGAGGATCTGCGTGAGCGGCCGCAGATGGGCGTCTTCGAGGGTCGCGAAACAGGCCGCGTGCGCTTTCGGAAAGATCCAGATGTGAAAGGGGGAGAGGGCTGCGAAGGGAATGAAGGCGGTGAATACGTCATTTTCCTCGACCATGCGCGAGCCGGCGCGCTGCTCCTCGGCGATCATGCGGCAGACCAGACAGTCGCCGTTCGCCATCTGGTAATGCAGGGCCGCGTCGGCCCGCTCGTGGACCTGGCCGGGAACGATCGGCAGACCGACCACCTGCGAGTGCGGGTGCTGGAGCGACGCGCCGGATTCGTCGCCGTGGTTCTTGAACAGGATCACGTGGCGGATCCTCGGGTCGGCGTAAAAGGCCCGGAAGCGTTCCCGATACGTCCAGATCAGCTTTTCCGCGTGCTCGGGCGGGAACAGGGCCAAGGGCCGGTTGTGCAGCGGCGTCTCGATGATCACCTCGTGAAGGCCGACGCCGCTCACGGTCTCTCCCAGCGGCTCGTTGCGCGGGGCGACCTCTCCGACCGGCGACAGCACGGAAAACTTGTTCGGCACCGACCGAACCAGCCAGTTCCCGTCGTCGGAACACAGCCTGAACCGCTCTTCCGTCGTCAGGTGCTCGTTGCCCCGGCAGAACGGGCACGACTCCTGATAGGCCGGGATCTCCGCCTGCTGTTTCGGCTTCGCCAGATCGCCCGGCCGCTTCGCCCGCTCGGGGGCGATCACCGCCCACTCCCCCGTCAACAGATTATGCCGAATCTCCGACATGCGCCTGCTCCTCTCAAACGTGCATACGCTCTTTTTTCAAGCTCATTTCTCCGTGTTGCGATGGAGGGGCGGGGTTCAAACCCGCACCTGTGCCCTATTTTACATAACTATACTACCACGGGCAGGGTGGGGCAAATGCAGAACCTCTGTTTTGCCGGGCACTTGGAGTTTTGGCATGCGGAAGGGATTTCGGGTATACTGGGGTCAGAGATAAGCCGTCGTTGCGGGCGGTTATTGTGTGAGAAGGGTTTTTCAGACGGGTTTCACCCACCGGCCGGCGCTGAAATCGTTCATGCGTCCATGCGCCGTTGGCTGGGGCGTCGGGATGTTCGCCTGAAAATCCGCATCTGGTCGGGAGGATCGTATGTGGGAAAAATTGACGCAGGCCATCGAACACGGGGATGTCGAGGCTGTCCGGATGTATCTTACGCAGGATCCGGAGTGCGCCAAAAAGCGCAATTATCACGATGAGAGCCTGCTTCATTTTGCCGCGAACGTCGGCTCGTTCGAGATCGCTGTCGAACTGCTTCGGCGAGGAGCCAGAGCCGATGTTCCCGACGAGTTCGGCTGGACGCCCCTGCACCAGGCCTGCGCGCGCGGGGACGTCGATATCGTGAAGCTGTTCATCGATTCCGGCGCCAATATCGAGGGAATTTCCAAGAAGCATGAAACGCCCCTGCACCTGGCGGCGCACGACGGCAAAGAGGACGTCGTCAAACTCCTGCTGGAAGCCGGAGCGAACCGGGAAGCTCGAAACGAACATGGCGAAACCCCCCTCCACATGGCGGCCGCCGACGGCCACACGGCGATCATGCGGCTGCTCATCGAGGCGAAAGCCGATGTGAATGCGAAAACCCTTGCCGGAGAAACCCCGCTGCACCTGGCCGCCCGGGAAGGCGATATCGAAGTTGCCGACCTGTGCCTGGCCCATGGAGCCAACCCGGAAATCGAAGACAATCAGGGCAACAATTTCCTCGAAATCGCGGTTCGGGCGGGAAAACGTGATTTTCTCGAGCATTTTTCGGGGCTCGAACTCCACGGCCCCGAATCCCGGGACCCATCACCCCAGGCCGGGAAAGACGTTCGGCGGACGACGGCCATGCCGGCGGTCGATCTCCGGGATGCACGACGGTGCCAGGGAGGCCGTTCGCAGCCTGTCAAGCCCGAGGCCTACAAAAAGCCCGAGGCGAACCTGGAAGACCATGTCTGGACGAAGCTGGTCCAGGCGATCGAGCGCAACGATCTCGAGGCCGTGCAGCTGCTGCTGTCCCAGGAGCCCGACTCGGCCCTGAGACACAATTATCATCACGAGACCCTTCTGCATTTTGCGGCCGGCATCGGCTCGCTCGGGATCGTAAACGCGTTCCTCGAACATGGCGCGAAAGCCGATGCGCCCGACGATTACGGCTGGACGCCCTTGCACGAGGCCTGTGCCCAAGGCCATGCCGAGATCGTGGCGCGCTTCATCGCGACGCATGCCAATCTCGAAGCGGTTTCCAAAAAGCATGAGACGGCATTGCATCTGGCGGCCAGACATGAGGTGGAACCCGTCGTGAAGCTTCTCCTGGAAGCCGGTGCGAATCTCGAGGCGCGGAACGACCGCGGCGAAACCCCTCTCCATGCGGCGACCGCGATCGGGAACAGGTCGATCATGCAGCTGCTCCTCGAAGCGGGCGCCGACGTGAACGCGAGAAACCTCGCCGGAGAGACCCCGTTGCACCTCGCCGCCCAGGACGGCGACGTCGATGTGGCAGACCTGTGTCTGAGCTTCGGCGCGAACCCGAAAGAAGAGGACAAACAGGGAAAAAACTTCATTCAGGTCGCGATCCGGGCCGGAAAACGGCCGTTTCTCGAGCATTTCGCGAACCTCGATCTGAAGGGCTATGAACCCCAGCCGGGGACAGCTGCGCCGACGGCCGAAGCAGCTGACGGGCAGCAGCACAGGATCGCCAGATCCCGGAACATCAGGCCCAGCATCATCATGAAGGTCCAGGACGTCGTCGCCGGTATGATGGATCCGAAACGGGGAATGCTGAACGTGTTTTTTCTCGGTTCGGAAAAGCCGGACAGCTGGTTTCTGCTCGAACTGCTCGACACGCTGCTCTGGTTCTTCGTTTTTCCCCTCCTGATCTTCGTCATCTGGATGGGCTTCCATCAGAAGATCATCCCCGGTTTGGTGACGTTCTCCGGCGCAGGCCAGGCCGAATCACTGATGCTCCTGCTTCAGACGGCTCTGAACACCCTGATCGTGCTCGTCGCAACGTCGCTTCTCGTCGAGACGGGCAAGGACTCGGTGCCCCTGCCGCATTACCTGCATTACCTGCGAGAGAACGTGCGCATCCGGGTCATCCAGTTTGCCGTGATCGATGCGTTCATCATCAGCCGGATAACGGTGAACGATCTCTTCTGGCAGGCGTTTTTCCCGTTCTGGGCCGGTTTCATGGCCCTCTACGGCGTTTCCTTCCTGGCCTGGTGGGCGGAGACGGGCGGAACGGCGCCCGCTCAGAAGCCTCGCCACAACGGACTGCACAAGTCCGCCTGACGCGAAAACCGATACTGCTTCGGCGTTGCTCCGCCTATCTCGTGACGGACAGATGGGAGAGCCCGATCTCGAGCAGGACGGCGTTGATGACCGCCAAATCGTCGTCGAAGCCGAACGGGTCGTCGAGATCGTTCGCCGCGTCCTCGTTCTCGACGAAATACCGTATCGCGCCGACGAGGAGCGCGCGCTGCGTCTCCGAAAGCGAACCGTACGCGTTGAGGGCCGTGTCGAGGGCCTCCGTCATCCGCCTGATCAGCGGAAGGTTCAGCGGGGCCGGGCCCAGGTGACGTTCGGCGCTTTGCAGGTGCAGTCGCATCGCCTCGCGAAGTTCCTCCAGATGTTCCTCGGGAACGGGCTGTGCCAGCTTTGCAAGCAGCTCCCGGCATTTTTTCGGCACCATTGCCGGGATCGCCGCTGAAATGGGATTGTCGTTCGGGGTCATGATCGCTCTCCTCGTCAGAATTTCGGCCGCTTATCGCCCTGCCGGCGGCCTGCTCTGCCCGTTCGAACGGTGCGTGCCACCGGCATCTCGATCCCCGGCTGGATGACCGTGATGTCGCAGGGATATGTATCGATATTTTGTTCACGCCGCTTCGCCGCCGTATCCGATACGACCGGCACGGGTTCCCAGGCTGAATCCGCTTTCGTCGCGGGAGTCTCGGCGGGCCCGAGCGAGCCGAGGAACTCCCCGGTCATCTCGACGAGCTCGTCGCCCTCTTCCCCGGAAAGTTGCAGCAGCACGGCCTGCGGGTCGGCCGGGTTCAGCGCGATTCTCCGGTAGAACATCGCGTTCGCGTTCAGCAGGGCGCCGATATCCGGGCGCCTGGCCGGGTCGAACTCGAATCGCAGGCGGTTCAGCACGCGGGACACCTTGCGGACGCCTGCCTGGCCGGCGAGAAGCCGCAGACGCGTGACGGCGAACAGCCGCCTGCCTTCGACCGGCAGTTCGCCGAACCGATCCGTGACCTCTTCGCGCAACAGTTCCAGCAGGCCGAGATCCGCGCATCGCGCCAGCCGGGCATACATTTCGATGCGCGTTTCCTCGTCGGGGATGTAATGGGCGGGGAACAATGCCGAAACGGGAATCTCGATCGAAACTTCGGGCGCACGCACGATTCCGCCGCCCCGCAGACGCGTGACGGCCTCCTCGAGCAACTCGATGTATAAGGCGAAGCCGACCGCCGCGATGTGGCCGCTCTGCTCCTCGCCGAGCACGTTGCCGGCGCCGCGGATCTGCAGGTCGCGCATCGCGATCCGGAACCCCGACCCGAGCGCCGTGTGCTCCTCGATCGTGGCCAGCCGCTCGGCGGCTTCCTGCGTCAGCCGTTTCCCCTTCGAGTAGAAGAAGAACGCGAACGCCTGGCGGCTCGACCGGCCGACGCGGCCGCGTAACTGGTACATCTGGGAAAGGCCCAGCCGCTCGGATTCGTCGACGATCAGCGTGTTCGCGTTCGGGATATCGAGGCCCGACTCGACGATCGTCGAGGCGAGAAGCACGTCGAACTCACCCCTGATGAAGGCGAGCATCGTCCGCTCGACCTCCTCCTCGGCCATCTGGCCGTGCGCGACGCCGACCCGCGCCTCGGGGACGAGATCTCGCAGAAATGCGGCTTTTCTATCTATAGTTTCAACTCTATTATAAACGTAGAACACCTGGCCGCCGCGCTTCAGTTCCTCGATGATCGCCCGTTTCGCCCAGGTCGGGTCGAACGGGGCCACGTAGGTCTGCACCGGACGCCGTTGCTCGGGCGGGGTATCGATGACGCTGATCTGGCGGATGCCCGACAGCGCCATCTGAAGCGTGCGCGGAATCGGCGTCGCGGCGAGAGTCAGCACGTCGATGCTCGACTTGAACTGTTTGAGCTTCTCCTTGTGTTTGACCCCGAACCGCTGTTCCTCGTCGACGATCAGCAGGCCGAGATCCTTGAACCGCACGTCCGACGACAGGATACGATGCGTGCCGATCAGCACGTCGAGCTTGCCGCTCGAGGCTTTCTTCAGGGTCTCCTTCTGGTCGGCTGGCTTGCGGAGCCTGCACACGAGGTCGACCGAGACGGGGAAGCCGTCGAATCGGTTCAGAAACGTCTGGTGGTGCTGAAACGCGAGCAGGGTGGTAGGGGCGAGGACGGCGACCTGCTTGCCGGCGCACACGGCCTTGAATGCGGCCCGCATCGCCACTTCCGTCTTGCCGTAGCCGACGTCGCCGCAGATCAGCCGGTCCATCGGCGTATCCGCCTCCATGTCGTTTTTGACCGACACGATCGCCTTGTCCTGGTCGGGGGTTTCGGTGTGGGGGAATCGCTCCTCCATCTGCATCTGCAGCTCGCCGTCGGGCGGGAATGCGAAGCCGGGGCCGGCGTGGCGCTTCGCATACAGGTCGAGCAGCTCGCGTGCGATCAGTTCGACGTTTTTCTGCACCCGTCGCTTCTGGCCTTCCCAGACCTTCGAGTTCAGGCTGTGGACCGCGGGTCGCGCGCCTTCCATGCCGATGTATTTCTGGACCTTGTGGACCTGGTCCGTCGGCACGTACAGCTTGTCGGAGCCGGCATACTGCAGAAGCAGGTATTCGCGCGTCGTGCCGGCCGCCGTCATCGTCTGGATGCCGCGATACTCGGCGATGCCGTGTTCGGAATGAACCACCAGGTCGCCCGGAACGAGCTGGGAAATGAACGCCTGCGCCTTGTCGGCCGTCGCGTGCCGCCTGACCGACGGTTTGGCCTGGTTCGGGTAGATGTCGTCCTCGCCGAGCACGATCACCTTTTCGGCGCGGGCCATGAAGCCGCGCCTGCCGGGGCCTTCGAGCAGGACGATCTTCCCGTAGGCCAGCTGCCAGGGAAAGCGAGGGTTGATGAGCGGCAGCTTCCGCTCGCCGAGCAGACCGCGCAGATTGTGATACCGCTCGGAGTCGGCGATGACGATCGCGACCGCCCAGTTCTCTCGGACGAGCTTCTGAAGTTCTTTCAACAGGGATTCGCGCGTCGGGTCCGCGGCGGGCGGCAGGGGCTCGACGTCGAAGGCGAGGCCGGCCGGATCCGGCTGGCGGAACCGGCTGAACGCCGCCGCATGTCTCGCCTTGAGCGACTCGAGAACCGGCCCGACGTCGTGGTAATACGCGTCCGGCGGCAGGAGCGGCACCAGATCGCGCGCTGCCGAATACCGGATTCGCTGGTCGGAGATGAAGATTTCGAGCTCCTCGGCGAACTGGTCGTGGTTCTCGATCAGCAGGCGGGCGGTGGGCCAGGCGTCCCAGAGGAACGAATGTCCGGGTGCGAGGAAGGGGGCCAGTTCCCGGATGTCGCGGCTGTCGGGGCGGCCCGTGAACCGCTCGAGGCGCCGATGCAGCAGTTCTGCTTTCGTGGCGTCGAGACCGGCGATCGCCGACTCGACGGCGGCTGCCGCGGAACGGAGCGTCTCCTCTTCGAGCGGGTGTTCGAGAGCCGGCGTGAGCACGGCTCGTCCGATCTTTTCGAGCGTGCGCTGGGTGTCGGGCGAGAAGCTTTTCACGGTTTCGAGCTCGTCCCCGAAGAAATCAAGCCGCACCGGCAGTTCGGCATGCGGCGAGAAGACGTCGACGATGCCGCCGCGAACAGCGAACTGGCCCGGCTCGTTCACGAGGTTCGACCGCTCGTACCCGAGCCTGGTGAGTTTCGCAGCCAGTTCGCCCGGCTTCGCGACATCGCCGACCGCGAGGCGTATCGTCGCATCGCGCCAGGCGCGCGGGCTCATGAACCGCTCGGCCGCGGCGCAGACAGGGGCGATGACGAGGCCTCCGCCCGCCGTTTCCATGGCGAACGCGGCCAGACGCCCGCGGGTGACCTCGGCTTCGGCGGCGGTCTGGTCGTAGACGGACGCCCGATCCGGCAGGAACGTCGCGACGCGCCCGCCCCGCGAACCGAGCCAGGTTCGGGTTTCCTGGGCGAGCCGCACGGCGCGCTCGGGGGTGGGAACGAGGACGAGCGTGACCCGCGCCTGGTGGGCTAGCCAGGCGAGCAGCATCGGGGCCAGGGTGCCGGATAGGCCGGTGAACGGCCCGTCGGGGCATCGCTCCAGCCCCGCGAAAAGCGCGAGCACCGGACGTCCTTCGCCGGTCGTTACGTTCTCAGAGAGTGTCGTCATGCCATTCGTCGCGCGCCGCCTGCGCTGATTGGAAGAAGGTTTGCACCTGCCCTGACGGGTGTGTATAATACCGGTGCAGAGCATACGTCATGCTTCGCCGGGCCGTCAAGAAGCCGCTCCCGGCCGTGCCGCCGGGGCATGCCGAATAGCAGGGAAAGGAACCGCCGTGAAACGCACGCCGACCGATCTGAACGCACATCTGCTGACGAACCTGGTCCTCGTCGGGGTTCTGCTGATATCCGTCTGGCGCGGTCAGGCGCCGTTCGACACCGTCATCCGCCTGCCGAGCCTTCTGTTCGTCCTCGTCATCATCAACACGGTTCTCCTGTTCCGCGACTCCCTCTTCGGCGTCGAATTCGGCGAGCGCTCGGCCCGCAGAGCCGGACGCCGGGCAGGTCATGGATCGAAAGACGAGATCGCGACGCTGCGGAACATCCTTCAGACACGAACGGTTGACCGCGACGCCTCCCTTCCCGCCGACGCTCTCGGGGGCCTCCTCGGCGTCTCAGGCCAGGCCGGCATGTGCCTGTACATGCTCGATGAAGGCGGTGCCTTCACGCAGCTCGCCGCGTGCGGAACCCTCTCGCCCCAACTCACGGCGGCCCGGTTCGCCCTGCAGAACGGCGAGTTGCGGCTCCTCCATCCGGCCGGCCTGGGCGACGAAATGCTCTGCCGCTGGGAAACCGCGCCGCGTTGCTTCCGCCACGCCTCCGCGGTCACCATGCTCGCCGTCGAGGTGATGCCGCTTTCCTTCTACGGCAACCAGCGCGCCCTCCTCGTAGCCCTCCCGGGCGACGGCGGAAGAACGATCGAGCACCATATCGACCCGGAATCGGCCGCCCTGTTCCTCGAAAGCGCGCTCGCACGCTGGCAGGCTTCCATCCGGGCCTCCGAGGGCCGGGCGCTCGACGCCCAGACGGGCCTCCAACGGGCCGAGTGGTTCAAGGAGTCGTTCGAGATCGAAGTCGAGCGCTCCGAGCGGTATCACCAGAACCTCACGCTCATGCTCCTCGACCTGGCGCCGTGCGACGACCTGCCGGCCGCCCAGCGCGACGCCCTGCGCATCGCCGTCTCGACGGCCCTGCGCGACTCGCTGCGACGACTCGACCAGGCCTTCGTCGGCAGCCGCCCCAACCGGTTCGCGGCCATCCTGACCGAGACGAACATCGAGGTCGCGAACCGCGTGACCGAGCGCGTGCGCCAGGCGTTCGCCGCCGGCACCGCGACGCTTCGCGGCCTGAACCCCCGCCTCGCCGTCGGAATCGCCACCTACCCGGTCGATGCGACCCACGGCGACGGGCTTCGCGAGATGGCTGAGGAGGCCCTGAACGAAGCCGTCAGAACCGGAAAGCCCGTTGTGGCATACGGTGAAATATATATGAACGCCGGAGCGAACCCACCCCATCCAGGAGAAAAGAAATGAGCGGCTCTCACCTCGTACAGATCCGGTTCCAGCTCAACGGCAGAAACGCCGAGGCCGAGGTGGAACCGGCCACGACCCTGCTGGAACTCCTCCGCCGGACCTTCCGGCTCACCGCGGCGAAGGAAGGCTGCGGGAAGGGCGAGTGCGGCGCCTGCACGGTGCTCCTCAACGGCGAGCCCGTCAACAGCTGCCTCAAGCTCGCGGCGACTCTCCGCCCGGAAGACCGCGTGGAAACCCTCGAAGGGCTCGAAACAGATCCCCTCATGACGACCGTCCAGCAGGCCTACGTCGACGCCGGGGCCGTCCAGTGCGGCTTCTGCATCCCGGGGATGGTCATGTCCTCCTACTCGCTGCTCAAGCGGGTTCCCCAGCCGATCGAACACCAGATCAAGGAGGCCCTGTCCGGCAACATCTGCCGATGCACCGGTTACCGGAAGATCGTCGCGGCCGTCAGGCAGGCCGGAAACATCGCCCCGATCGGGGCGAAGGGAGGCAGACCATGAATGCCGCATCATCCCCCATCCGTTACCATCGACCCGCTGACGCCGCCGCCGCATCCGCGCTGCTCGCGGAAAACGCCGGCGCTCTCGTCGTCGCCGGCGGCACCGACCTCATCGTGAAATGGAAAAATGGGCTCCTGCCCGGTCTGACCGACCTGGTCGATCTCGGCGCTCTCAGCCTCAACCGGATCTCCGCCGAAGGCGGAAAACTCCGCATCGGAAGCAGCTGCACGATGGAACAGATCCGGAACAACCCGCTCGTGCTCGGGCGCTTTCCGACGCTGGTCTCGGCCGTCGGCCAGATCGGCGCGCTCCAGATCCGCCACGCGGCGACGCTCGGCGGCAACGTGGCGAACGCCTCGCCGGCCGGCGACTCGATTCCCGCGCTGATGGTGCTCGAAGCGGCGGTGGTGCTCGGCGGCCCGAACGGTCGTCGTACCGTCGCGATCGGCGACTTTTTCACCGGGCCCGGGAAAACCGTCATGCAGAAGGGCGAGTTCATCGAGGCGTTCGAACTGCCCGACCGCGTCACGAAAGGCTGCTTCCTCAAGCTCGGCGAGCGCCTCGCCCATGCGATTTCCAAGGTGTCCCTCGCCCTCGCGACCTGGGACGGGCCCGGCGGAAAACGCACCGTCCGTATCGCCATGGGCGCCGTGGCCCCAAAGGTCATCCGGGCGACGGCCGCGGAGCAACTGCTCGAATCGCAGGCCTGGCCGCTTCCGGCCGAACTTCTCGACAAGGCCGCCCAGGCCGCGTCCGACGCCGCGACCCCGATCGACGACATCCGGTCGGTGAAGGGATACCGCAAGAAGATGGCGGGCGTTCTGCTGGCGAAAGCGGTTCGTGGTATAGAATGAAATATCTGTCAATCCTGCTCCATCTGTACCAGCCGCCGACGCAGATCGGCTTCGTGGTCGACGACATCTGCCGGGAGTGCTACGAGCCGCTGGTCGACATCTTCACCTGCGAACTGAAGCCGCGCTTCACGCTGAACATCAACTATAGCCTCACCGAACAGCTCGAGGCGCGCGGTCACACGCACATCCTCGACTCGATCCGCTCGGCGGGCGAGCACGGAAACCTCGAGTTCGTCGACTCGGGCGCCTACCACCCGATCTTCCCTTTGATCCCCGAAGACGAGGTAAAGCGCCAACTTCGCATCAACAAAGAGGGAAACGCCCGCGTGTTCGGCCCCTCCTACGCGCCGAAGGGCGTCTTCCCGCCCGAAATGTGCTTCTCGGGCAACGTCGCCCAGTTGTTCGGCGAGATGGGATACGACTGGTGCATCACCGACGATCTGCCGTATTCCCACTACAATGGAACGCCGCCCTACTGCTCGATCCCTTCCATGCACGGGGTGAAAGTGTTTCTTCGAAGCAACAAATGGTCGAACGAACTGTCGTTCCACACCTGGAAAGGCTCCGAATTCATCCGCCAGATCAAGGAGCGGATGCATGAGTGGTTCGGCGATCAGGATGGATATATCATACTAGCTATGGACGGCGAGACGTTCGGGCATCACCACAAGTATTACGAGGAAAAATTCCTGCGAAGCCTGCTGTATGCCCTGGTGAACGATCCCGAAATGAAACTCGTCTCCATCAGCGAGCTGGCGGCGAAGTTTCCGGCGTTCCCCGCCTTCGTGCCGCCCTCGACCTGGTCGGCCTCGGACACCGACATGTGCAACGACGACCCGTATCCGCTCTGGCACAGCAAGTTCAACCCCATTCACCATAACCAGTGGCTGCTCACGAACCACGTCATGGCTTGCGCAAAAAAAGTCGCCGGCGTCGATTCCCTCTCGCGGGAACTCCTCGACAAGGCGCTCTACAGTTGTCAATACTGGTGGGCATCCGCCTGGAACTTCGACGCGTCGCAGGTGTTCCGAGGAGCATACCTGCTGCTCGATACGCTCGAACAGGCGGTGCGCGTGAGCGGTGACCGGGAGGCGCTGCGGATCGGCCGCGACCTGTACAACAACCTCGTGTTCTCCCTTGCGGAGCGTGCCAGACAGCAAAAATGACGGCGGGAAGGAAAAGAGGAAGACCGAGTGCGTAACACCCTTGCAGCGTGCATTTTCGCGGCGGTCGTCGGGATGGCCGGCCTGCCGGCCCGGGCGCTCGCGATCGAGCCGGAAGACGTCTTCCAGACTGGTCGTCGGGCATTTCTACTCGGCCATTGGAACGAGGCGGTCGACGCGTTTTCGAGGTTTCTCGACCGGTGGCCGGGCCACCCCTCGTGTCCCGAGGCCGTGCTGTTCCGGTTGCTCGGTGAATCCCGTTCCGGGTTCGACCGCGTCAGGCATGACTACGACGAGCGGCGGGTGGCGTCGCTGACCGCGGGCCTGGCGTTCGTCCGGCAGAAACTGCCGGATGCCGATCTCACCGAACTCGAAGTCGAGCTCGACTGCGCGCGGATGCGGCTCGATCCCTCTGCGCGCCTTGCCTCGAGCGTCGCGAACCTTTCTTCCGACCGGCTCGCCCATCTCCTGAAGCGAAACGTCCTTCCCGCCCCCGCCGATGACCCCCGCGGGACTCTCGACTGGATCGGCGAATGGAAAAAGAAGCATGGGGGAACGGCTTCGGGAACGACTCGCGCGACCCTCGAGCTCTGGAAGGCAAAAGCCCTGTGGCAGATCGTCCTGTCGCCGTTTCCGGCTGCGGCCATGGAAGAGCGGCTGAAGCGGGACGGAGATTTTCCGCCTGCCCTGGCCCTGGTTCGTTCGATTCGAGAGGCCTTCAAAAACGGCGATCCCGATACGAAGCGGGAGGCGGCCCTTCTGGGCGTCTGCGCCGCGCGCCTGCCTGCGGTTGCCCGACACGCCAGGACCGAACTCGACGCATGGGAAACGAGCCTCGACGACCGTGGGACGTTCCGGGACGAGGCCTGGTGTCCCCGATGAAGGAGTGGCTCAAGCCCAAATATATCGCGATCGGCGTCGTTCTTCTCGGAGGGCTGGCGCTCATCATACCGAGTTGTACCACCATCGATTTCACCTATATCAAACAGGGGCTCAAACCCCTGACCTTCGAGCCGAAGGTCGAACTCGCCTCCGGGCCGATCGGAAGCGACTACCCGGAGAAATCGCGCGATCTCGTCATGAATGCGAACCGGGCGATATCCTACCTGGCCTCGGCGAAGCGCGACTATTTCAACGGCCGCTACGATGACGCCCTCAGGCGTATCGAACGTGGCAAGTGGTACGACTCGTCCAACTTCGCTCTGTTCAAACTCGCCGGCCAGATCTACTTCGAGCGGTCGCAGTATCGCAAGGCATACGACGAGTGGATGCTGGCGACTCTGTTGCCGAACGACGACCAGTTGATCGTTCGTGACCTGGACGTGCTCAAGCGGCTCATTCGCTACGCTCGCAACGAGATCGACCGGCTTCAGCGACAGATTTTCAGAAATCCCGACGACGCTCTCTCTGCGGCGAAACTTCGCGAGCTCGAAAAACAGGTTGGTGACTGATCGTCTGTCGCTCCGTCAAAAATATCTGTAACGAAACGCCTCCTTCCTGCGTATTCAATTTGACACTCCATGGAAAGGCCCTGTAACATGGAACCAGAGTTCCAGTGGAGGGGAGATCGAATGGGTCAGATCATCGTTGCGGGTCTCGTCAGTCTTTCGGTGCTCGTGTTTCTCGTTGTACTCTCGTTTTTCCCGTTCGGTACCTGGCTCCGCTGTGTTTCTGCCAGCGTGCCCGCGAATCCGATTTCTCTGATCGCGATGGGGCTTCGCAAGGTGCCGAGTGACATGATTGTCGACACGTATATCAAGGGCACGAAGGCTGGCCTGACGCTGTATCTCGATCGTATCGAGGCGCACTTTCTCTCGGGCGGCGACATCAATAACGTCGTCAACGCCCTGATCGCCGCGGGCCGGGCCCAGCTGAATCTGAGTTTTGAGCGCGCCGCCGCCATCGACCTTGCCGGCCGCGACGTGCTGGACGCCGTGCGCATGAGCGTCGAACCCCGGGTCATCTCGACCGGCGACATTTCCGGCATGGCCAAGAACGGCATCGAGGTCATCGCTCGCGCGAAGATCACCGTCCGGGCCAACCTCGAAACGATGGTGGGCGGCGCCGGCGAGGAAACGGTTCTGGCGCGCGTCGCCGAGGGCATCGTCTCGGCCATCGGCTCGGTCGATACCCACACCGACGTTCTCAAAAAGCCCGAAATCATCACTCAGCGTATCATGAACGCCGGCCTCGACGCGGGAACCGCGTTCAGCATCGTGTCATTCGATATCGCCGACATCGACGTCGGCCGCAACATCGGCGCGATGCTCCAGAACGACCAGGCGGAGGCCGACAAAAAGGTTGCACAGGCGAAGGCGGAAGGCCGCCGCGCCCTCGCATTTGCTCAACTCCAGGAGAACAAGGCCATCGAGCAGGAAATGAAGGCGAAACTCGTGGAATCCGAGATGCGTGTTCCCAAAGCTCTTGCCGAGAGTTATAAGAAAGGCAAGCTCCTCGTTCCGCGCAAGGCTCGCAAGAATACCGTTCCCCGCCTCGGCTTGGGTGCGGATCATGGGTGACGAAAAAAACATAAACGCCGTTGTCGCGAACGACGTCCTGTATACGAGATGTCAGAAAATCAACTCCGTTCGTTCGGGATACAACGGACCGGAGGATGATGGTGGCAGTTCGAAGATCTGAGATCGCCCTCCTGGTTTTCGCGGGGGCCCTCATGTTGACGGTGGCTTTCGATTCGGCGCACGCCCTCGGCTCTTTGACAAACGCAGGGTCGGTACTCAGAAAAACCGCATACGCATGTGTGATTCGCTCGTTCGCCGAAGACCGCACCGGAAGACTCTGGGCGGGAACGTTCGGCTCCGGCCTGATCTGCATCGATGGTGCTTCCGGCACGATCGTCGCCTCCGGAACGGACGGACTGCCGGACTCCCGCATCAGCAAGCTCCTCGTCGATGACGATGGCACCCTGCTGGTCGCGACGGCCGGTGGTGGAGCGGTGCGGTACGCTCCCGAGGCCGGCCGGTGCAACCCGCTGGTCGAAGGTTCCGAGCCGGCATCGAAGCATTTTCACGCGTTCGCCCGGTTGTCACCCGGTTCGTGGCTGCTCGGCGCCGTGGGCGAGGGCGTTTTCGTCTTCCGCAACGCGGCCTGGATCAACCTCACGGAAAGCGACGGCCTTCCCAGCGCGTGGGTGAACGATGCGCTGGCCGGGGACGACGGCAGCGCCTGGCTTGCGACGTGGGACGGCATTGCGCACATGACCGCATCGGCTACGATCGATCGGGTCGAACTCCCCGAAGCGGGCTGGTCGGACGGAAACGTGAACGCGATCGCCTCGTTTGCGGGCGCCCTCTGGATCGGCACGGGATCCGGCGGCCTCGTCCGGCGGGACGGCCCGGTGCCCCCCTCCAGGAAGCCACGCTACCGGAAGATCGCCGAGGTTCCCGCGCAGGTGCATGCCCTGACGTCATTCGAAGGCAGACTGTGGATCGCCACCGAGAACGGGTTGTTCTCGATCGGCCCGGAGCCTGAAGCGGCGGCCGTCGCGGGAGGGCTTGCGGAAGCGACGGCCGTCACGGCGCTCGGTGTCTGGAAGTCGAGGCTTGTCGCCGGTACCGATCTTGGCGTGATCTGGATGCGTGATGCAGGTCGAGAGTGGAAAAAAATTTTTGCATATTATGAAAGAAGAACCATCTGTCGGAGGTCTGGTTCGATGATAGGGAACCGAGGATTACTCGCGCTGGGAATGGCGCTCACCATGAGCGTGGCCGTATGGGCGTCGCCGATCGACGAACGTCTGTCGGCGGCGAAAGCGCTGTTCGACCAGGGAAAGTTCAAGGAGTCGGCCGAAGCGTACAAGACGATCCTGATCGAGAATAAAGAGCTGATCAAGACCGACCACGCGCTTGCCGGCGACGTCTGGCAGGGCTTTGGCGAAGCGCTCGAGAAGGGCGGCTGGAAAGCCAGGGCCGACGACGCGTTCAAACGCGCCGCGGACCATCGCGCGCTTGGCGGCGACAAGGCCGCTTCGGCGAAGCCGACCGCCGATGTGCCGGTCGCCGCTCCCGATTCGAAACTGATGGACAAGTACAGCCTCGCCTCGATCAAGTCTGACAAGGCGCAGGAATTGTACCGACGCGGTGCCGCCTACCTCGAGGAGGGGCGGTTTCTGTATGCCATCCAGGAGTTCGTGAAAGCCCTCGAGGTCGAGCCTGCCAACGCCGACCTGATGGATATCGCGGCATCCGCGATGGTCGCCTACGGCGAGCCGTGGTTCGACAAGGCGAAGATGCTCATGGACGAGTACAGGAAGAACCGCGGCGATGCGGCGATGACCCATGACCAGTGGATAAATCTCGGCCGCGCCGCGACTCGCGCGAAAAAGTACGACTTCAAGGTTGCCGAGACGGCCCTGCAGGCGGCCCTGAAACTCAGTGCTCAAAGTTATCCCGCGCACGTGGCGATGGGCGAGCTGCTCCTCCTCCGGGGGGAATACAAGAAGGCCATCGAATGGTTCGAGAAGGCCCGGAAGATCAAAGACGGCGATCTCCGCCTCCTTTGGGGCATCGGCGACGCCTACACCGGTCTTTCCGACCTGCACAAGGCGCTCGACTTCTACGCGACGGCGCTCGAACTGGCGCCGCAGGATCCCGAGGCCGTGTACAAATACGCGGGCGGCCTGAAGAACGTCGGCCGAATCGACGAGGCGATTCTCTACTTCGAGCGTGCGATCGCTCTCGACCCGTCCAAAGCGAAGTATCACCTCGGGCTCGTCGATATCTATCTGCCCCGGACCATGGACTTCTCCGCAAAGAAGCATCTCGACGCCGCTCTCAGTCTCGAGCCCGAGAATCCGTGGTGCCATTACTATAACGGCCTGTTCATGGAAATGCGGCGCCGGATCGACGACGCCGTCATGGAATACAGCCTGGCCGCGCAGATGGGCCCGGACATGCTCGACGTGAAATATCAGCTTGCAAATATATTTGCAGCTGTAGGAAATCGGTTCCCGGGAAACAACTTCTCCTGCGAGAACCCTTCCGATCGACTCGAATACCTCCCGTTCAAGGACGTGAAACAGGCCTACCGACTGTATTCCGAGATCCTGTCGATCAACCCGAAATACAGGCACGCCCAGGAAATTCAGGGCCAGATTGCCGGTATCGAGGAGCTTCTCGATATCGACAAAAAGCTCCAGAAGTCCATCGATTCCGTCGTCAGATAGCGATATAAGAATTTTCACCAAGGAGGAGATATGGAAAAGAAACTTTGGGGGGTCCTCGCAGCTGCATTGATCTGGGGAGGCGCCGCGTTCGCCGTCGATGTCGGCTCCGTGGCGACCGAGTCGCGGTACGACATCAACGACCGGGTGTCGAACGTGACGGGGATCATGTCGATTCCGCAGAACGAGATCCGGCGCATTCCCGACATGATCGACAAGCCCGAGTCGCAGATCGGCATGTGGGTTCCGATGATCGAGCCGGAGCCGGTCGTCCGCGGCTTCGACAACCGGATCAAGGACAACGTCCGGATTTTCCGCAACACCGGCTCCACGAAGGACAAGTATCCCTACCTCGTGAAAGAGAAAGACACGGGAAAGTGGTATGCATACCGGAACGTATACTACAAATGGTCATTCGAAGACGCTGGCGATGACGGCAAATCCGGTGGCGTCAACGGGAAGTCCGGCGGCGAAGTCTGGTCGCCCTTCTACAAGGCGTCCGGCTCCGAGCGCGCGATCGAGTACATGAAGAACATCGTGAACGGCTCGGGCGACACGACCTGGGATCCCAAGGTCTACCCGAACACCCACAAGAAGCCTTTCGACTCCGGTATCTCCGGCGACGCCGACACCCGCGGCTCGACGGTGCTCCAGGAAGTCGGCATGCTCATGACCTACGAGCGCGCGACGGTGAACCCGACCGTGGTCGGCGCCGCCGAGGGCTACTACGGCAATGCCGATATTTCCGTCATCGACCCGTCCTCGATTCCCGAGGCGAAACTCGACGCCGAACCCTCCGGCTGGGAAACGAAGAAAACCGTGAAGTCAAATCCCGACGGCTGGAAACTGAAAAACCTCGACGGGGGCAACGAGTTCACCGCCTTCAACCGCGTTTACGTGGAAGACTACACCCCGCCGACCTTGAAAGGCACCGAGGTGAGGATCTACAGCGGAAACGTCGGCGGCTTCGTCGAGAAAATCTATAACAAGTCGACCAACAAATGGGAACCCTGCAAGGGCATCATGTTCGAGTACGAAGACGACAACCCGAATGCCGCGGCTTCGTCAGACCGCCTCAAGGCCAGTCTCAACTACGAGTGCGGCAACATGGACCTGTACAAGCTCGACAATCCATCCTACAATCGAGACGATCCCACGTCTGAGCCCTACCTGTATTTCGTTTACCTTCCTCCGACCTATCGCATGACCTGGAACGACCACGAGCAGCGCTGGCAGCGGGTCAAGGTTTCCGAAAACCCGGTCAGGCTCGACGAGACGGTCGTGTACGGCCCCTACCTCGGGCCGGCAAAGAAGGCCGAGGAATACTACTATTACAAGAACGTCGATCCGAACTGGAAGAGCCGCTCCGAAGCAGAGGTCGAAGAATACATCAAGGCCCGCTACGCGAATGCCTACGCGACCAAAAACCTCGCTCCCTGGATCCGCGGCCTCGCCTACTTCATCCTTGATGAGCGCAACAGCGGTCTTCTGAAGACCAAGCTCCTGAACGGCTGGATCAACAAGGCGAAGAACACCAAGAACGAAGGCCTCGAAGCCAAGGTTCCCGAACTCGCCATGATGATCGCCGAATACGAAGCCCTGGGTGACAACGGCAAGAAGGCCGCCGCCGACATGCGGGCGTTCGTCGACCACCTCAACGCGTCCGGCATGAGCGACGTGAACCGCTTCTCTTACATCGAGTTCAAGGACGGCGGCCGCTACTGCGTCGGCCCGATCGAGTTCGAGAAGATCGGCGGCATTCACTCTGAGTCGAACGACGGGCAGAAGATGACCGGTTCCTGGTTCGTTCCGGGGCCGCGCATCCTCCTTCCGAAACATTACGCCAACACCTCTCTCGAATGGGACGGCGGCAACGTTGCGAGGATGACGGGCGACCAGATGGATAAAGATGCCCAGAACTTCGTTCTCGGAGCCGACGGGCGCTGGAAGCGCGCCAACTCCGCCGAGGACGCCGGGGTTCCGGATGAACTCCAGGTGGCCGGCACGAACTCCAACTTCATCAAGAAATACGGCGACACCTGGATGCAGAAGGTGCCTGACCTGATGTTCAAGGTCGACATGGCCGACTGCTGCGGCAACACCACCAACCAGGTCGGCTTCCTCAAGGTGAACGACTCGGGCGAAGGCGCCCTGCCGGTCACCGAAGTCGAGATTTCCGACTCCCGCAGCGGGAACGACATCAAGGTCGGCGTGCCTCCGTCCGACGAGCTCGCCAGTGACCGCGAGATCGCCATCCAGGACAGCGGCTCCAAAGTCCAGGTGCCCGGCGGCGAATTCTCGGACAATGACATGGCGACCAAGAAGTGGATGGTCGTCGACAAGAGCGGCAACCCCGTCGACGATCCGCTGAACGCGCAGATGAAGCTCGACGACAAGGTCATCTTCGAAGACACCCGCCTCAACCTCACGGCCCAGGCCTACGACAACATCGACCGTGCGTATCCTGGCCGCGGCATCGCGTATCAGCGCATCCAGATCCGCGAGCTCGACAAGAACGGCAACCCGACCGACAAGTTCGAACCCCTCGAGGACGCCTCGGGCAACAAGAGCGACAAGATCGAGCGCATCGTTCCGAGAGAGCGCTTCGTGCGAAACGACAAGACCGAGCCGGTGCTGAAGTTCTATCACATCTTCAGAAACCCCGGCCAGTATCGCGTCGAATATCTCGCCGAAGACTTCGAGGCCAACAAGCAGAATCTGTCCTTCAACGTCACGGTGAAGGACATGAGCTTCCAGGATCGCACGATCCGCGACGAATCCCAGAGAACGAACACGCAGGGCCAGTGACGGCCGCATGAACACCCGGGGCGCCCAAAGCCCCGCGCGTGACGGGAAACCCCGGGGGAGCGCTTGATTCCCCCGGGGTTTTGTTTTATCGTGATGTCGGCCGGTCCTGCGCGGCCGCACCCGCAGAACCTCCCGGCCGCATGCCTGCATGGGAGAGAATATATGATGAAAATTATATATGGCGCTCTGCGCCGCGTAGGAACCGCGCTGGCCGTCTCGGCCTTTCTTGCCGGTTGTTCCGGCGTCGCCTGGGCGGCGTTTCCCGCCGGTGTCACCCTGGAGCGGATCTATACCCCGGCCGACGGGTTGAGCCATGCGTCGGTGCTGGCCGTCTCCGTCGCGACGGACAACGTGTTCATCGGAACCGAGCGGAACCTGAGCGTGCTGAAGAAGGACGGCTCGTTCACCGTCTGGGGGCCCGCCAACTCACCGCTCAAGCTCCAGCGCGTTCCGGCCGTCATCGTGCGCGGCAACGGCGAGGTCTGGGCCGCCTGCCGTTCCCCCGTCGCGGGCGGCGGGACCTACAAGTGGGACGGCCTCCAGTGGTCGGTGTTCGAGGAGATCAAGGACGACATGCAGTCGAACTACGTGAGCTGCTTCGCCGTCGATGAGAAAGGCACCGTCTGGATCGGCACCGACGACCAGGGCGCGAACTACTACGTCTGGGAATCGAACCCCTACCGCAAGTTCGGCTACCTGGCGTCGAAGAAGGGCCTGCTCGACAACCGTATCACCTGCATGAGCACGAGGCCGGGCGAGGTCTGGATCGGGACCATGACCGGCGTCAGCGTCTACAGGGGCCGCGACGGCGAGAAATACCTGTTCACGAACTACACCCGGGTCGACGGCCTTCCCGCCGAGCATGTCACCGCCGTCTCCGCCTCTCCCGATCGCGTGCTCGCCGGCACGACGAAGGGCCTGGCCGTCTTCGAAGGCGGTTCGTGGAAGCTCCTCGACGCGTCCGCCGGCCTGGCCGACTCGTGGGTGACCGCCGTCCTGATCGACGGCGCCGACGCCTGGGTCGGCACGAAGAAAGGCCTCCAGCTGCTCCGCGGCGGCCGGTTCGAGCCCCCCGTCGATTACCGGGACGGCCTTCCTTCGGCGCACGTCCAGTGCCTGGCGACCGCACGGGGCGTCGACGGCGTCGCCCGCCTGTATGTGGGAACCGATCGCGGCCTGGTGGTGCTGAAACGACAGTGACGCCGGACGAATGAAAAAACAGATAGCGTATATAATTATAAGTATTATATGGGCCGCGGCCGTCGGCGCCGTGCTGGCACAGGACGCCGCCCGGGAAGTCCGGGCCATGGCATCCTTCGAGGGGCGGCTCTGGGGAGCTCCCCGGTATGGGACGGGGCTCGTCCGGTTCGAAGACGGCGGCTGGAAGCCCGTGACGGATGCGTCCGCCGGCCTTCCCGACCCGGCCGTGACGTCGCTCGCGGCCGCGCACGGCCGCCTCTACGCCGGGACGGCACGGGGGCTGGCTGTCCGGACCGGGGCCTCCTGGTCGCCGGTTTCCCTCCCGGTGTCCGGGACGATCGGCGTGACGGCCCTTTCCGTCGATGGCGAGGCGCTCATGGTCGCCACGCCGGCGGGCCTGTTCCGGCTCGATACGGCAGGCGGGCAGGTGCGGCTGTATCTCGGAACGGACCGCAACGCCGCTGCCGAGAACGTGTCGGGCGTGTCCGTCAGCAACGTCCGGGTGTTCCCTCTGCCGGAAGGCGCTCAGACGGCTCCGGTGCGCGTTGCCGATGCTTCTGAGAAGACGGCTGGAGCGGGAGCGGCTGCCTCGCAGAAAGAACCTGCCTGGTGGACGAAAGTGAAAAAGCCTGCCCGGCCACAGCCAACGTATTTCAAGGATATCCTGCCCGTGATGGTGAAAGAATGCCTTCCCTGCCATACCGACGGGGCCGGAAAATACTTCCCCCTGAACGATCCGCAGACCGTCATCCGGTATTTCAAACAGGGCGGCCTCGCCAGGTTCGAGCAGTTTCTCGAAGAGGGTGGCGGCATGGCCGGCAAGGTCGCGCCCCAGACCGCGAAACTGATCCACGTCTGGGTGGTCGACGGCTGCCGGGAGTGAGACCGGAGAGCCGCCGGCGGAACGTCAGCCTGGCGCCTGGAAGAGGATATACATGTATCCGAGGTAGGATGCGAGGAGGAGAAGTCCTTCCGCACGGACGATGCGATACCCGGTCCACATAATCGGCAGACACCCGAGGGTGACCACGACCATCAGCGGAATGTCGATTCCCAGCATGTGGTCCGAGACGGTGAGCGGGAGCAGAGACCCCGCCACGCCCAGAATGCCGAGAATGTTGAACATGTTGCTGCCGACGACGTTGCCGACCGCGATTTCCGATTGGCCTTTCCTCGCGGCGACGACCGACGTGGCGAGCTCGGGAAGCGACGTGCCGGCCGCGATCAGCGTCAGGCCGATGATTTCGTCCGAAACCCCGATCGACTTCGCGATGGCGACCGAGCCGAACAGCAGCAGTTTCGAGCCGCCCACCAGGCCGACGAGGCCGACGGCGATCTTGCCGAGATCTTTGCCGAGGGTGGTTGGTTCGGTGGCCTTCGCTTCGTCCGGAACGTCCGGCGTCGCTTCCTTTTTCCCGAGATAATAGCTGACGGCGGTATACAGAACCAGGAGACCAAGCAGGATCATGCACTCGGGCCGCGAAAACTGCCTGTCTGATGCGAACCACCAGCAGATCAGGGAAACGAGGATCATGATCGGGGTGTCGCGCTTGACGACGGCCCGGTTGCAGGCGATGGGATGGATCAGCGCCGCGATGCCCAGAATGGCGGCCGCGTTGAAGATGTTGCTTCCGACCACGTTGCCGACTGAAATGCCGGGATTGTTCTCGATGCTGGCCTGGACGCTGACGACGAGCTCGGGCGTCGATGTGCCCGCCGCGACAATAGTCAGCCCTATAAAAAGAGGGGAGACGCCCATCTTGTGGGCGAGGGCCACGGCGCCCGCGACGAGCCAGTCCGCGGCGATGGTGAGCAGTACGAGTCCGATGAGAACGGCGACGATGTTCGTAATCATGGGCAAGATGATACCTGCACTCCAATCGCCGTTCAAGCGACGGGAAAATTTCATTCGGATCACCGCTGAAACCTGATATCATGCCCCAGAGACCGAATACGCCGAGGAGGATTCCCATGATGAGATGGAAATGGTGTCTGGCGGTTCTGATCGGCGCCGTGCTGATGACGGCGACCGCGTTCGCGTCGAACGACGTGCGCAAGGATGGCAGCCTGTGGGCGGCGATCGAGGACGATGGCACGATCCGGATCGAGGGCAGTATCGCCGGTTCCTTCGAGAGCGACGGAACGGTGCGGAAAAACGGAAGCATCGTCGGCTCGATCGAGGCCGACGGCACGATCCGCATGAACGGTTCCCTGTTCGGCAGTGTCGAGAAGGACGGGACGCTTCGTAAGGGCGGTTCGTTGTACGGCAGCATCGAAGACAACGGGACGATCCGGAAAAACGGCTCGATCTGGGGCTCCGCCGAACAGGCCGACACGTTCGACCGGAAACGGGCTGTCGCGGCGCTGCTGTTCTTCTTCTGCGACGAGTTCTGAGCGGAAGCGTTTCCTGCGCGATACCTCTCCCGGAAAGATCCGGGAGGGGCTGGGGATGAAAGAACCCCGCGGCAACCCCGTGGGGAAAAACTTGAAGAGGAGCTTGCCATGCGCTTTTCCAACCTGTTTCTGAAAATCCTGGCGCTGACGGTGTTCTGTCTCGCCTCCGGAGCCCTGCTTGCCGTGCCTCCGTCCGAGAGCGCGAAGAAAGAGCTCCTGGATGCGGTCGCGAAACTCGAGAAGGACACGGCCGAGCCTCTCGCCCGGTACGAGTCGCTCAAGGCTGAAGGCAAGCTCGAGGAGATCGGCAACGAGCGAAACTGCGTCGAAATCGGAAGCCGGCTGCGCCGGCCGATGCTCGACGTTATCGAGGCCTATGACGCGGCGATCAACGGCGGCGGCGGGTATGATCCCTGGCCCGCTTCCGATCCCGATATCGCGAAGGCCCGCCAGGCCATCGACGCGATGCGCGCGAAACTCGAGGCAGCGGGGATGTTCACCATGCGGATGCCGGGAGAGCCGGCGACCACCCTCCAGGACCGTCTCGACAACATCTACGACGATGCCTGGAACGCAGCCCTGGATGCGAAGCACGGGAAGATCGACGACGCCCGCGCGACGTTCAAACAGCTCGATAGCCGCGTCGAAGGCGCGAAGGCCGAGGCGGGGAGTTCCGATCACCCCGGCATCAAGCGGTTCCTGACGGCATACGCGAAGCACAAGGCCGATGCCGAGACGTTTTTCGCGAAGAGCGATACTGAACGCGGCGGGGTCGACAAGGAAATCGCCGATCTGACCGCGACCTACGAGAAGGTCCAGAAGTGGTTCCAGGAGATCGAGACCCGCTCGGGCGGCGGAGGCACGGAAGAAAGCATCATGGCGTCGCTCAGCGAACTGGCCACGATGTCCGAGGCCTTCGAGACGAACGATCTGCCTGCGGTGACGAAGCAGATGGAGGCGTTCGCCGCGAAATACGGCAAGACGGACTCCGAGATCGACCAGAAAGTCACCGAGCTCCAGGGCAGGAACGATTACAACCCTTCGCCGGGCAGAGCCTATGCCCAGCTCGGGGAATACATCGCGAAGGCCCGGGAGATCAAGGTCGAGCGTGCTGCCTACCTGCTGCAGGACGTCAAGCAGACGATCGACATGCTGAGCAGCTTCGCCGAGGACATCCAGGTCAAGCGCATGCTGGTCTGCAAGACCAAGCTCGAACTTGCCGCCCGGCTCGACCCCGCAAACGCTCAGATCAAGGAGCGGCTGGCGGGTGTCGATGGCGAGATCGCTTCCCGCAGTGCGTTCATCGAGAAGGAGATCGACGCCCGGCAGTGGGAAGGCCATGCCGCGTCCTTCCAGGGCCCGGGCAATGCGGATGCCCTTGCCGCCGAGGCCGCGAAATACCTGAAGCTTGAAGGCTGGGAAAACAATCCTCCGAGAGAACTGCTCGCGGTGCGCATCGCCGGCCCCTGGCGGAACGGCGACAAGAACCTGCTCGGCGAGTACATCAACTATCAGCTCCCGTGCGAGGCGGCGTTCCGCCTCACCTCCGACAAGGCGGCCGGCAAGGACCTGGCCCGCGTCTACTTCATCTCCTTCTATACGCAGGACAAGGTCTACAACCCGCCGTTCGCGAAAACCGGCATCGGCGACAACTACTACCTGCGCGCCTCCAAGGTGAGCGGCGGCGGGGCAGGCGCGGGTGCCGGTGCGGGCCCGTCGGGCGGGTGGGGCCTGTTCTCGACGCTGTTCTGGCTGGCCCTCGCCCTCGTGAACCTCGCGGCCGGCCTGCTTGCCGCCGAGTCCTTCCTGGCCGGCAAACTGCCCCCGGCGGCCGGTCTCGTGAAAGCTCTCGCCCCCCTGAAGGGCACGATCGGTCTCGCCGCCATCGCGATCGGCGGCCTGGCCTTCCTGCGCGCGCTGGTCCTCTACTTCAGCCCGCTTGCCGACCTCCTGCCCCAGGCCGCGGCCATCCTCGCCGGCCTGCTGCTGGCGCGCGGGAAGATGGTCGAGACTGCCGCGATCCTTACACAAAAAGCCGCCGAAGCCGCCGCCGCCCAGGCCGCCGCAGCGCCCACGGCCGAAGGCGCACCCGCTCCTGCCAACGGAACCCCGGCCAAGCCGCCCGTCACCTTCGACGTCGCCGCCGCCAAGCTGACCGCCCTCGAACCCCTGTCGGTGCCGATCGGCCTTGCCTGCCTCGCCCTCGGCGTCCTCCACCTGGTGCTCGGCGGTTTCCCGCTGATCTGATCCCCGGTCTCAAGGCCGGCCGACCCGCCTGGGTTCGGCCGGCCTTTTGATTTCAAGCCGAGACGGGGCGTCAGGGGCGATTCAGATTCTTCGATGGCTGAGCGAATTCCGGGAGCGTGATACTGGATTCCGGGCCAACGCGGGAATCCGGCACCCTGTCTTTGCGGGGACTTGAATATCTGATTCTATAATATTGCGCGGGGCGGGTTTCTGACCTGCCCCGCGCACGTTGGAAAGGGGCGGTTGCATCGACGAGATGAGAACGACGCCGTCGGCTGAAAAAAATCCGGGAATAATTCGGGACATCCGGTGTTAGGATTTTCGGAACTTCAAAACGAGGAAGACCGAGCATCGTGCATCTCCAGGAACGATTCCGGAACGAAGTGAAGGCATACCAGGGGCTCGTCTACACGGTTGCCTTCGGCATCCTGCTCGACGTCCAGGAAGCCCTGGATGTCGTCCAGGAAACCTTCGTCAAAGCCTTCGAGGAACCCGGTTTTCTCGACGACGGCTTCCATCGGAAAGCCTGGCTGGCCCGCGTGGCGCGAAACCTGGCTCTCAATTCGCGACGAAGCCTCATCCGGAGGTTGAAATCGCTGATGCGGTATGCCGGCCTTTCGTGGGCGGCCGAAACCGTGAACGTCGAGGAGGAGATCATCCGCGCCGAAACCCGGCGGGAACTTGTGGGCGTGCTCGAAGCCCTCGACGAGGATGAACGCGAGATCATCAGCCTTCGATACGCGGCGGAACTTTCGTATGAGGAGATCGCCGCCGAACTGGGCATCAGGATCGGGACGGTCATGTCGCGGCTGTCCCGGGCCAAACGAAAAATCGGCATGGCACTCGAAGAAGGGGAAACATCGTGAACGAACAGAACCTGCGAAACACCTTCCAAAACGCCCGTGAAGAGGCTGCGGCCTCCGATTCCCTCACGAATGCCGTGATGACGCGTGTGGCCCTTCGCCGGTCGCCGGCCCCGAAGCCCCTCCTGCTCGCCATCGGTCGCAATTTCCTGCTGGCCCTGGCGGTGTTCCTCGCCTGCGCGGCAATCGGAGCCGTTCTGACGGAGCTTGCGCGTGAGGTCGGGGCGGCCATGCGGCCCGACTTCCCCCCCGAATCGTTGGTCGTGCGAATGAGGGCTGCCGATCTCCTTGCAGATCAGGAAGGTGCGGTTGTCTTCAGCGGTCTGCAGACCGTTTCTTTTCTGGAAATCCTGGCGCGCGCCGTTCTGCCCCTCTCGTTTTACCTTCTCGCCGCATGCTTCCTGCTGTCGACGGTTGGAATCAGCGTGCCGGCAATCGATCGACATGAGCAAAGGAGCGCCGTATGAATACGCTGTGGAGCCGCTTTCTGCAGGTTTCCCCCTGGATTCGCATGCTTCTGGCCGTTCTGGTTGTTCTTGGCCTCTCTCTCTGCATCGCCGGTGTCGGCCTCTACAATCTCAATCGGGTTTTCGAGAGTGAAAACATCTTCGAAAGCGAGCCGCCTGACGGGGTTCCCTTTCTCACGATGGGGCAGATGAAGCCATCGCCGGAGATCGAGGCCTTCATGGCCTCCGCGCGTCGGCTCAACGAGCTCTATGAACAGTCCTACTACCGCATTCTTCATGGGCCAGCCTCCCTCACGCCGGAGATCAGGGCTTCGATGCTGGAAGCGGTTTCGGGCATGGCAGGAACCAGCTGGATGGCGATCATGGACCAGGCCTTCAGGAGTTCTCATCAGGGCGATCGGTTCAACCTGGGCATGGCGCGTTCGCGCATGCGCTGCCTGGCGTCATTCTCGGTGACGCTCAAGGAAGATGATCCGCGGGCCGATCTTTCCCCGATTCTTCAGGCCTCCATCCGTGATGTGATCCTTGCTGAGCGGCTTGTTCCGAACCTGATGGGGAAAATGGTCAGCCTTGCCCTGAGCGGCCGGATGGTGATGGTGGTGCACCGGCTGATCCGTTCGGGATTGGTGCAACCCTCTGAAGCAGCTTCCCTTCGCAGCATCTTTGCGGATTATCAGCGTATGCGGATCTCCCTGAACGAGGCGCTGGCGTTCGAGATGGAGTTCATCGAGAACGCTTCTACGCGCCTCTATGCCAGGGCCCCCCTCGGATGCTGGCTGCTGGAACGCATCTTCGGTGACCCGGTGAGCGAATTCCGGAAGATGATGACCGGCTTCGACGTTCTGGATACAACCAGGTTCCAGGCGGCTGTGAGTGGAATCCGTCACCCTCTGGCGCAAATCATGATCCCCAATCTCGAGAGATCTCGGGAGATATATCTCCAGAAGATGGCACGAGAAGAAATCCTCATGCAGGAACTTCGCGACATCGAAAACGCCTCTGCAGTGAAATGTATCGATCCATATACGAAGAACCCGCTGCTGACGAGAACGATCGACGGCCGGACTCTCTACTACGCCGCAGGCCCGAACGGCCGCGACGACGAAATGTCCGGCGACGACGTCTTCCTGCATTGAACTGTCTTATTCCGCATGCAATAAAAAAAACCGCCGTTCAGGCGGTTTTCAACACACGCAGATAGAGTATAATATAATAACTGTTATAGAAACACTCTTCGTGATATCGTATGTTCAGTGGTAGCTAGACATTGCGTCCGGAAAGCTTTCATGTGCTCTTTCACCGCAGAAGCGGTTGTTCAGCCTGAGTTCTGTTCTGAATCCAGATTCAGAACCCCCGATAGCTTCAGATCTTCCAGGATCTGCCGAAGATCGGATTCGAGGGCGGAACCGGAGTCCTGCCCGGTTTCGACGGAAAGGCTCACCGTCAGCTTGAGATTGGAACCACTGCGAAGTTTGGGGAGAAGCTTCGTCCCCACGCGATTCCACGAGTCGGCTGGAATCTCACCACGGAGCCTGATCGTTCGTGCCCCGGAGGATTTCTTCGCAATGTCTTCTTCAGCAGGCGTTTCACCAGATGGAGGAGCGTTCCCGGTGTCAGGTTGCGCACCCTGTGCGGTCGGTGGAAAAACGGGCGGTTGAATGGGCGGGGCTTCCACGACGACGCTGGTTTTGAGCGAACTCGCCCGACTTTTCGTCAGAAGGAATACGCCCTGTTCGAAGGAAACCTCCGCAGGTGAAACGTGCTCCTTGAACCAGAGCCTCTCGAACGTGCCGTCCGCCTTCTGCCCGGAAGCCAGACCGAAATCCCCATGTTCGACGGCCTCGACGATCCTGTTGGTCAAGATCGTGTCCGGGTCGAGAAGCCGCGTGAGCGAGCCGTTCAGAAAGCACTGCCGCAACCCGGCAAGAGGCCAGATGCCCTCGGACTTCAACGCAGGGGGCCAGCTTCGGTCGAGATACCCCGTCCCGACGGATTCGTTGAGCAGAGCCTGTGATTTCAACGCAGAGATGATTCTTCCGCCAAGTGTTTCATGACTCGAGGAATGGCCGGCCCCGAGGTCGATGATCTTCAGCCCGTCCGGTTCTTTGGTATCAAGGAGTGCGACGTACCGATAGGAAGCCCAGACTTCATCTTCGGCTGCATCCCTGGCCATCTCCCGGCGCATCCTGGCTTCTTCCTGGTCCTCGGCGGAAAACTCCTTCTTTTTCATGCCGCGATAGATGTCGTCGGCAACCTTCTGCCAGGCAAGATGCGACTCGACCTTGTCACGCAGGTCTTTTCCAGGTTTGCGCAGGCACCAGACCAAGGCTCCGGGGTATAACCTCGGGGCCTTGCCCCGATTCCTCGTCCATTCCGAAATACTCTTCCGGAAAGAGCCGGTGCCGGTCCATTCGCTGACAGGGTCCGCAACCACGAGCGTCAGCCTTGGAGAATCGGGGATGGCTGTGCCGTCGGTCGGGAAGAACAACAGCGGGGCCTGGGGGTTTTCCTCGAAAGCCCGCTTCACAAACTCCCTGGCGGCCGGAAGGATTTCCTGCTCTTCATCGAGGCTCGCTTTCTTGTCATTCACGACTTTTTTCAGGGTCGCGTGATGGCTGATCATGAAAGCATCCGACCCCGACCGGCGCAAAAAATAGGATTTGTCCTCGAGCGCGGCGGCCGCGTTGTCGATCGTCGTCGTGTCCAGGCCCGGCTCGCCCAAGGCGACCCGAAGATCCGGTATCCGGGCGAGTTTGTTCGTCTGGCCGCCCGAAGACTCGAAGAAGATGGCTGAGCCGACCCGACGATGAATCCCCTTGAGCGGCCCCTTGGTGTCCGCGTCAAGAACCCGGGCATGGCTTTGCCGTCCGGAAATATCCGCATCGAGTGCCGCGATCAGACGACTTTCCCCGAGTTGCCCGAGAACCACCCCGCGGAAATCCGGGTTGTCGAGAGGGGCCGAGCCGAGGGTGATCAACGGCTCTTTCCTGGCCTCCTGAAAATCGGTGCGATAGGCCCACGAAACCCACTGCGCCAGCATCGCCAGGGTGCCGCGCGTCTGCTGGAATTGGCTCAGAGCCTGCCATTTCCGCTGAAAAACCGACAACGTCGACGGATGAAACGGATAACACGCTTCGAAGCGCTGTTTCAGGTATTCCCGGGCCTTGGCTTCGGTGGTGCCTGAATCCACGGTGGTCCATTCCGAGGGAAGTTGCGCTCGACGTTCGAAAACCCAGTCGGCATACGCCCTGGCCGTCGCACTGCGCTGTTTGTCGTTGCCCCGGTCCTCGAACAGGCGCCGGCATATGACCTCGCTGATCTCTGCCTCGTCGTTCGCGATCAGATCTTTGGAAACGCGCCGAACAACCTTCGTGATCTTCTCCTGCCATTCGAGGTCGTACTCCGTCATTTCGACCTGGCTTCGCGGAAGACTGATGACCGCCGCGCCGTGAGTCGTCCCGGTCATTGCCACCGTCAGGTTCTGGATGAAGGCGTGGAAAGACTCTGCCATGTCCCGATGCCGGTTGAGAAAATTCAACACCTCGTCGAACAGCACGAGAACAGGCCCGCCCGCCGCCGCGAAAACCCTCGACAGCGCTTCGGTTCCCGGCGGCTTCTGCAGGGCGCTCTTCCCCAGCTCCTGAACGCCCTTGTCGCCGGCGAGTTGCCGGGCGATATCGATCCACGGCGTTTCGTGACCGTCGCGGGGGTCCCAGGCGTTCCCGACGAAGACGGCTGTTTTCGCGCTTGGAACTGAGCCCAGGCTTGCATAGGCCAGCATATCCCGAACCCCGGTCAGCTCGTTGGCTTTCGCCCCCAGGGATGCAAGATGGAACAGGGTGGCGAGGGTGTGGGTCTTTCCGCCGCCGAACTGCGTGATCAGGGTCACGACGGGCGCGGTGTTGACCGTGCTTCCCGCGAGGCGACGCAGGATCATCCCGGTATGGTCGCGCAGGGCTCTGGTGAAGCAGGTGCGCGAGAAGAAGGCCGTCGGATCACGGTAGTCTTCGGGCGCTTTCCCGGTGACGACCTGTTCGAGATGGATGGCGAACTCGTCCGGGTTGAACGATCGGCCCTCCCGGACTTCTTTTCTGGGGACGGTTACCTTGTACCAGGGTTCGAGATTCATGACATGCTCTCCCATTGTTTCAGCGGCCATTCAGGTGATGTGACTCCGAAGGACCGGAGGAGTTTTCCCACGGCGGAAGTCAGCCTTCGGAATGAACGACAGGTGCGCCAGGCCTGGCCCAGATCGAACCTGGCCGAGAATTTCGGCTGGTCGACCCTCTCGGAATAGGCCCGCCCAGGCGGCAAGAGGCTTTCGATATACCCTTTTTTCCCCTTTCCCATTTCGGGTTGCGGGGGCGGCTCGAGATCTGCCGGAAGATCGCGGTACCCGCTGAGCGAGGAAATGCCGCCGACGAACCAGGCCTCGAACTCAGGGTTGGGAATGACGATCTCGCAACGATGGGCCAGCCCGAGGGAACTCACCAGTTCGTTCAATCGGGTGACGAGACTCCTGGGGCAATCGCCGTCACTGTCGAAAAGAACGAGAATGCCTCGGCAGTCACCCCGGCGGGCGGCAAGTGAAAGAACGCTTCGCAAGCCTGTCTCCGAACACAGTGCGCTTCTCTTCTGACGCATGGGCTTCAGGATGTCGACGCCCCGGACGCCGGCCTCATCGAGAATCCGCCGCAACAGAATCGGCACGGCCTCGATCTCGCCGTGCCCTTCGACGATCGGCTGAATGGCGGGAGTCATTTGTCGGAACTCCTTTTGGAAGCCTCTTTGCCGGCCGCTGAAGATTCCTCCGGAAGAAGAGCCCCCGCTCGCAACAGTTCTCCCGCCCCCATGATGTGATCGCGTATGGCGGACCGCGCCGCTGCGTCAACGGGGAGAATCGCGGACGCCCCGCGTTCCCAGACCCCGACGCGAAGATGCTCATCCGCGATCCACTTGGCATCGAGGAGTTCCGGACTGTGTGTCGTGACGATGACCTGCATCGACACGGCCGCCTGCCGGATCATGTCGAGGATCGCCGGCAGGGCGCCCGGATGGATCGTGGCTTCGGGCTCCTCGATGACCATCACCGTCGGGGTGGGTTTCTGGAAGACCGCCATCAACAGCCCGAGAGCCCGCAGGGTGCCGTCGGACATCGTGGACGATTCGAACTGGAGCCGCTTTCCCGGCGCCCATTCCTGGGTGAATTCCATCGTCAACTTGTTGCTGTGCTTCTTGGGGCGGACAGATAATGTATCTGGAACGATAGCGGCCAGGAACTCCTGCACGCGTTCGAAGGCCTGCCGGTCCGTGCGGCTCAACTCCTGGAGAACGCTTGCCGCGTTGCTGCCGTCCCGTTTCAACCCCATGCCGCTGTCGGGATCTTGCATGTCCCGAAGACGGGCCGGTTCGATGGAATACACGCGCATGCCGCTCAGGGTCCGCAGAAGGGGGGCAAAACGCGCGTCGCCGCCGACAACCGGAAGGCACAACGCGGCCGGCTCGAGAGCCGGATTGATTCCCTCGGCCTTGGTTTTGAACCCATGCCGGCTGGATCGATCGAAGGAACTGAGCGTGCCGTCATTCAGCTCCACTTCGGCCGTTTCACGGATGATCTCGAACCCATAGTTGGGAAGCGCCTTGATTTCGAGGGAGTATCGACCCCGCTTCGCTTCTCCGTTCATCGGGCCCAGCTCGAGGGTGAGGCCGAGGTTCGGCGAATAGCCGCTCCCGGTGCTTCGGTTGCGCACCGCACCGATGCCGCCTCGGCTGTCGAAAACCGCCTGCAGAGGGGATTTCATGGCATCGGCGACGAACGCGAAGATATCGGCGAAGTTGCTCTTGCCCGAGCCATTGCGACCGACGATGAACAGCGGATTGCCGAACGTGACTTCGGCTGCCGGATAACTGCGGAAGCGTTTGATGAAGAGCTTCTGAATGACCGGCATACGGATACGGGACATCGGCGATCCTCCGTTCAGCGGGGGACGGCGAGGAGCATGGCATCGAGCAGCCGCTTCTCGTCGGCGTTTTTCGGATACAGGGCGGAGAGGGCGTTCGCAAGCCGCAGGAACTCCGGACCGCGATCGATTTCCGCCTTGATGAGCGCCCGCAGGGCGTTGGCCTGGCCGTTGGCCTGGAGCAGCATCGCGGCATGGACGCGGTCGAGGGTGGTGGCGGAGGTGTCTTTCTTCCACTCGAGATCGGCCGCCGCCGCGTTTCCTTTGCGGCCGCGAACCCGGGGTGCCGTTTCCTCCTCGAAGAGGGAAAGCTGGAGCGGCTTGTCGGGATCGCGCTCGATGCTTTTGGCCATCGCGGAAGCCCCCGAGTCGCCGAAAAGCTGTTTGGCCCGTTCGGCGATGGGAAGAAGCCGCACGACGCCCTTCTCGACCTCGATGATGCGTTTTTCCCACCGGGGAAGCGCGATGCCGAGCGGCTGGGCGAACCGCCGGACGACGTCGAAGATCAGCGAATACCCGCCTTTCTTGCGTTTTCCCCCTGCGGACGGGGTTTCATCGGCATCCTCGTCCCCATCTTCCGGTTCTTCGGCGTCATCGGAGGCCTCTGCAGCGGGTGCGGAAGCCGTATCCGTGGCCTGCAGCGTCCAGAGGAAGAGGGCGGTCAGGCGCGCATCCTCTTCGAGGCCGCCCGGCGCGCCGGACTTGGCCTTGGCCGCGGCGGTGCCCAGGACCTGCTCCAGGGCTGCCCGGCCGACGACTTCCCAGACTTTTTCGAGATACTCCGCCAGTTTCACTTCCCGGCCCTCAGCCGTCTCGACCTTCTCGAACCGGCTGAAAATCTCGAGCGCCGGCCCGATGCAGGCAAAGACCAGGTCTGCACCCCGGATACCCTCTTTCTGCAAGCGGATCATCCAGTCGCTGACCTTCTTCGGAAGCTCTCGAAGAACCTCGCCCCAATCCCCGACGCCGGCATCCTCCGGCCGCGGCCGGCAAATGAGGTGGATGCTGGTCTCGAGAGCCGCAGAATCAAGGGAGCGGAGTCGACCTGGTCTTTCGGTTGCAATAGGCCACGAACACATGATCATCCACCCGCCTGCAATCATTCCTGTCAGGAGAGCTTCCCACCCCTCTGTGGTTTTGTGGGCAAATACAACACTTCCGATCCCGTCATCTGAAAGGACACGCCTTCCCTCGGTAAAAGCCGATCCCATCGCCCTCTCAAAAAATGCACGATCTTTCTTCTTGCCATCGAAGAATCGTGTCTCGTCCTGAACTGCCTCACTAATTTTGGGGGAAAGTTGGTTTGTTCCGTCAAACGGATCGGGTTTTTCAAGATGATTGAAAGGCAAGCGTTTTTGCCATGCCAAAAAAAAGTCTGATAAATCTGAATACGGTATCGCGTCATAATACGGCGGATCGGTGAACCAGACGTGAGATGCCGAATCGGGGAGGGGTGATTCCATTGCATTTGCTTGTTGAACCTGCCCAACCCGTGGAAGCAAGGGGATATTTCCAAGCGCAAGAGCTGACCATTCAACAGCACCATCGAAGTTCCCTGAACCATCAGCAAGGGGAGCGCATTCCGCAAAATCCCAGATCATGGGCAAAGCATGCCGGCCGAACGTGCTTCGGATAAACTCGCCATTGCTCACCCATGAAGCAAGCGAGGACAAGTAATCACAAGCCCTTCCAAAAGGCATTCCTAAAGAGCGAAGAGCTTCATTATCCCGACTCATAATTGAACGAGACAAGTTTACTAATGCAAGTCTTTGTCGATAAGTGAAAAGGTCTCCAAACTTCATCATGCCGTATTTCTGAACAGAGAAAGCCCGGCCTGCGCCTGAGCCACCACCAGCAGGTGTTGGTTCGTCAGGGACAGGGCAGAGGCCTTTTCTGCCGCCCTGTTCCCAGGTTTCAAGGATAGTTTGCAGTCGTTGTTGGGCTTTCCAAGCCGATTGATAATCCTGCTCGTTCGGCAAACGATAGTGCCGCCCCGTTTCGTCTTGGCGTAATGTAACCACCGCCAGCAGTCGTGCGCCTCCGAGGCGCTTGCCGCGCTCATCGAAAATCACGTCTGCTCCGCCTTTTTGCGCGGACAACTGGAACCGAACCCGGTCGGGCGGCAGGACCGTTCCGCAGGACGGACACGTGGCCTTGGCCCTGGCGACCGTTCCTTTCGGCACTTCAGATTCGCTCTTTGGATGAAATATTTCAAAGCCTATATACGGGGTCGATGTTCCCGTTCGAATGACCTTCCATCGCAAAGCCCGACGACGATTTGCCTTCTTGCACAGCCAGAAGGAGCGGGCGAGGGGAATCTCGGCGCCGCAGTTGGGCGACTCGCAGCGGACGGTTCGCGCCCAGAGATAGGCGATGGGCCGTGCGCCGTCGGGATCGACGGGATAATATTCGGCCAGCTCTTTTTCGGCGGCGTCCTTGATCTCGGCGCCGGCTTTTCGCAGATCCTCCGCCAATTGCGGCCCATGTCGGGGAATATCTTCCAGGAGGACCTTCAATATCAAACACGCCACCGGGTTCAGGTCGCTGGCGAAGGCCTCGCACTCCAACCGCAGGGCTTCGAGCGGGATCGAGCCGCCGCCCGCGAAGGGGTCGACCACCAGCGGGGTTTCCTCGGGATGCGCGGCCTGGACCAGCCCGCGGCCGATCTTCAGATACTGCTGATCCGAAGCGGCATCCCAATTGGCGAACTCGCCGATGAACTTCAACAGCTGTCGCCGCAGATCCTCGTCCTTCGGTCCGACGTTTCTGAGGGCCTTCAGCAGCTCCCGCGCCTTGGTTTTGAACTCCTTGGGACAGTGAGCGTCGCAGGGATCGGGCAGGAGAAGACCCAGCAGAACCGCGCGGCACGAGGCCAGCGGTCGGCGCGCCCACCACAGGTGGAGCGTCGAGGGATGTCCGTGCCGGATTGATTTTTCGCGCGCCGCATGCTGTGACACGACGGCGATCGGGAAATCAACCTCTGCCAGGCGTTTGCATTCCTTGGGTATCATCGATCAATCCTTCTTCTCGGGAAACTTGGGCGCGGGCTCCCGCACGGAAACAGGTGTGCTCATGGCATTCACTTCGAGCCAGTAGTGCTGCACCTTCTTCACTTCGTGCCAGTCGAAACTGATCGGATCTCGAATCACGTTCAGTTTCGGCGTCGCGGCGCACTCGGTGACGACGTACAGCCAGTAGCAGTCCCGGCGGTCCTCCGCCACGCGCTTTTCGTTCGGGGTGAGAAGGATCGTGCCGCTCTTCGCGGAGAGCCCCTTCACCTCGATCAGGCGCAGTTCCCCGGTCGTCGTGTCGAGGCTGGTCAGGTCGTATCCCAGGTCCTTTTCGTGGACATCGTAGACCTGGCGCCCCTGGGCCGTTTCATACTCCATGGCAACCCGCATCGCGATCGCTTCGGTCTCGAGATTCTGGCGGAGGCCGGTGACCTCGGGGGCGGCCCGTTCGGGGTGGGGCAGGACGAGAAAACTCGTGAGCCGCTCGACGCCTTGCAGGGTGAGCGACCGTTGCGCCTCGAGCTCGCGGCGACGCCGGTCACGGCGGTCGACCAGCCGCTGATGCGTGTTCTCGGCCATGGCAAGACGGCCTTCCGCCCCGACGACCCGCTTTTCGACTTCCTCGGCGGCGCGCCCGATATCCAGGTCGGCGCGGATCAGCAGTTCGGACAGCGACAGCTCGATGTGCTCGGCGATCCGATCGATCTCCCCCGCGCGTTCCGTGCGGATCTGTTCCAGAAACGGCGACAGGGCTTCCGTCTGAAGCCATTCCATCGGCTCGGGCAGGAACGCGACCGGCGGCAGGGCCTCGGGGAGATGGCCGGGGGAAAGATTGCCGATGAGCGAAGCCTCGCGCAAAAGCGGCTCCCGACCCTCGCCGTTCTCGACGGCGAACAGCCGTTCATGGATGGTCTGGCCCAGGCCGTCGACCACCCGCGCCCGGAAAAGATCGATGCGGACCGGGTTTTCATGCGCGAGTGAATGGTAGCAGGCGCCTTTGGCGAAGGTGCCGATCGCTCGTTCCCCGACTTCGCGTCGGACGGCTTCGAACAGCGGGTGCCCGGGGGTGACCCATTCCAGGCGGTTCTTGTCCGAGGTTTCGCGATCGGTGGAGAACCGCGGGTAGCGGGAAGCCAGCCCGGGGAGTTTCCAGTCTGGCGCCTGCTCGTGGCGCCGCAACTCGTCAGGGGTGCGGCCGGGGTCGAATGCGTGAAGAAACGTCTTGACCGGTTTCAGGTCGAGCCGCACCACGGCGCCGGCATCCCGGAGAAACCGGGCGATGGTCTCGGGAACGACCCGTCGTTCCTGGGCCAGGGCACGGCGTTCTACCAGCATGGCGAGGTTCAGTTTCTTGGACGCCAGACCTTCGAGCGCGTTCTGGCAGATATTCCGGAAATCCCGTTCATCGACGTTCCTGAGAAGCCGGTCTTCGAGATCGAGCTCTCCGAGCTTGCCGGCGTAATAGTCTCGCAGCACTCGCTCGATATGGGCCGCCGGCAGGACCTCGCCGACAACGTTGAAGACGGCGTCGTCCTCGAGCGCGTCACGAATCTCCTGGAGTTTCTCGAGAAGCTTCTGCAGCACCCGGCCCTCGATGGTGTTGCCCGCGACGAAATTGAAGATCAGGCAGTCCTTCTGCTGGCCGTACCGGTGAATGCGGCCCATCCGCTGTTCCAGCCGGTTCGGGTTCCAGGGGATGTCGTAGTTGAAAAGGATGTGGCAGACCTGGAGGTTGATGCCTTCACCGGCCGCCTCGGTGGCGACGAGAACCTGGATCGCGCCTTCCCGGAACTGCTGTTCGGCATGGAGCCTCGTCCCGGGCTCGTCGCGGGAGCCCGGTTTCATGCCGCCGTGGATGCACCCGACGGTGAATCCCCATTCCTTTAGTCGTTTCATAAGATAGTCGAGAGTATCTTTGAACTCGGTGAAGATGAGGAGGCGCTTATCCTGGTGATCGAAAAAGCCCTGTTCCTCGAGAAGGGCTTTCAACCGTTTCAGCTTGGCTTCCTGGCCGTTGTCTTCGACTGTCTTGGCCTGTATGACCAGTTCCTGAAGGGCGGCGATCTCGGAACGGACCTGGTCCGCGTTGTTGGCGAGCGTGACGGCTTCCAGATACGCCTCGATCCGCTCCCGTTCGGTGTCTTCCATCTCGTCGAGATCGTCGGGATCGGGGATGCTGCCCGGCGCGAATCGGAGAACGTCTTCCGCCCGCTTCAGGCCTTCCGCCAGGCGTTTCGCCCTCTTTTCGAGGCTGGTCCTGACCGCGAAGGTGCTCGACGCGAGACGGCGCTGGTAGAGGGCCATCAGGAAGCCGACGGCCCGCGCCCGCAGATCGTCGCCGGCGGCCGCGGCCCGCGCGCACTGGTGTTTCACCATCTTCGTGATGTCCAGATACAGGGCGTATTCCGGGCCGTCGATCGCGAACTCGACCGTTTTCGGTATGCGCTTGGTGAAGATTTTGCGGGCCGCCCAGGTGCCGTCGGGCTGGCGCTCGGGGAAAAACACCATCGCTTCCTTCGTCCGGCGAAGGTAGAACGGCGCCCGTTTCCGGTCCATGGCCTGCTTGATGGACGTGACGTCGGCGAATGCGTCTTCATCGAGAAGCTGGAGGAAGAGCGAGAAATTCGCCGGGTCGCCCTTGTGAGGCGTCGCCGTCAGCAGGAGGATATGATCGGTGGTGTCGCGGAGCAGTTCTCCGAGCCGATAGCGCTGGCTCTTGTGAGCCTCGTCGGAGGCGGACATGCGATGGGCTTCGTCGACGATGACCAGGTCCCAGCGAACCTGTTTGAGCCCGGGAAGGATGTCCTCCCGCTTCGCGAGGTCGAGGCTGGTGATCACGCGCTTTTCCTCGAGCCACTGGTTCATCCCGAACTGTTCCCGGAGGTCATGCCCTTTCATGACCTTGAAGTTCACCCCGAACTTCTCGAACAGTTCGCGCTGCCATTGGAAGGCAAGGTTGGCCGGGCAGACGACCATGATCCGCTCCGCAAGGCCCCGCAGTTCGAGTTCCTTGATGAGAAGACCCGACATGATGGTCTTGCCCGCGCCGGCGTCGTCCGCGAGCAGGAACCGGACGCGCCCGAGCTTGAGGAGATAGTCGTAGACGGCTTCCAGTTGGTGCGGAAGGGGATCGACCCGGGAAATCGACAAGCCGAAATACGGGTCGAACTCGTAAGCGATTCCCAGCGAATACGCCTGGATTCCCAATCGCAAAAGATTCGGATCACTATCGAATGTGAACGTCGGATCATGGATGACCAGACTCGCGAGCTGGCCGGAAGAAAGCGCGACTTTCCGAAACTGCTCGGTCTTCGTCCCGACAAGCCCCACCAGCCAGGTATCGGGCCCGGCGGAACGGATAGTTTCGACCCTCATCGGCTCCTGGAACAGAGGCCCGGTGATGATGACCCCTTCCCGCAGAGGTTCTGTCTTGTTCATGAGGTTTGCCTGCCCGACGTGCCTTTGAGATAAACGATTATCCACGATTCTACACGCCGGAAAATAGATCTTCAATACGAAAATACTGAAGACCCTGAGTCAGAAGCTGAAAACATGATGTTCCCTGAACAGATCCGTTCCAGTGGTTCAAATTGGCGAACACAGGTAGAATCAGGGGGGAACTACCCTGCAACCTCGAGCATTCCTCACAGGAGTTCAGCATGAAGCCAGTCACGTGTGAGATTCATCGTAAGCGGATAAACAACCCCAGTATTTCAGGCGATCTCCAGGCGTGCGCGGTCGA